>CAITOD010000543.1 GCA_903893935.1 uncultured Sphingomonadales bacterium | reverse complement strand
GCGCAAGGCCCAGGCTGGCGGTGGCGCGTTGTCCGGTTACCGAGACCAGTTGCACGGTTTCGTCGCGCGCACCGCGTGCCAGCGCGCGGGCGAGCGCCGGATTGCCGATCGAAGTGTCGGACCCGGTGTCGATCACCACATCGGTGCGCACCCCGTCGATCGTGGCATCGGTCATGATCAGCTGCCCGCTCTTGCGCCGCGCGCGCACCACGATGTCATAACCGCGATCGCCGCCCAGCGCCGCGGCATCGCCCAGCGCCAACCGGTTGTGTTCGAAATCGAGCAGGATGCGCTGGCCTTGCAGCCCGTCGAGCCCGATGATCCCGTCGGCACCGATCGCGGTGGCATCGAGCACCGGCGAGGCCACGCCGTAGAGACTGCGGCGGCCAAGCGTGATCTGCTCGATCGAGACGAGATCGACTTCGCGCGTGCCGGCCATGCCGACCAGCAAACCGCGCCCATTGGGAACCAGCCCCAGCGCATCGGCAATGGTTCGCGCGATCACCGTGCGTTCGGCACCGGTATCGACCAGGAATGCGAACGGTCCGCGCGTCGTGCCGGTGTTGTCGATCGTGATCGCCACTGTCATGCGGTTTACCGCGTCGCGCTGCAGCGCCAGAACATCGTCGCCCGCATGCGCGGTTGCGTCGTGTTGCAGTGCTTCGCCCGCATCAAACCGGCGCGGTGCGCCGGGTGCAATCATCGACCGGTCTCTGGGCGGAAGCGGTGCCGCCACGGCGAGCGTGTCGGGAGTGGTTGCCCGGGCCGGGGCGCCGGCGGACAGCAGCAAAGCACCGCCAAAAGCGGCATGGATAACGATTGCAAGCAGGCGCGTGGCTCGTCTCCCGGCGGACAACATACGCCTGATCGGGCGCAAGAGCCACCGAAACCCTCGGCTCTAGAACGGCGGGAGCGCGTAAAAGAAGTCGTCGATGGTCGCATCGACTTTGCGCGCGAACCATGCCCCGCTCCGTTCCAGGGCAGGGCGGTCTTCGTGGCGCAACAGCTTCGGATGGTACCCGCCACTGCTCCAGTCGATATAGCGGCGCCCGTCTTCGAGCCGGTCTGCAAAACGCCGGCCAAGGATCGACGCGGCGACATGTTCATCGGGGCACTGGGTGAACGTCAGCCTGCCGCTATCGAGCAGACGCGAAGTTTCGCGTTCCAGCACCACGGCAGCATCGTAGGGGACCGAAAACCAGCCGCTGCCTTTCAGCCACGGCTGGCGGTCGAACGGTTGGCGCCGGATTCCGGCCGCCTTTGCCCACCGGCTGGCCGACCAGCTCAGCCGGGTCTGCGCCCGTTGCGCGTTTTCGGTGAGGCGGGGCCATCCCGGCACGACGATCTTGCGCGAATCGAACCACCAGTCGTCCATGCGCGCGGGCTGCCGGTTTTCGAGCAAGTCGATGTGCACGGGTCGGCGCGGGCTCCGGGCCGCAATATCGGCGTTCAGGCGGTCGCGCGTGGCAATCGGCCAGTCGCTGCCGCTGATCAGGTGGTAATAATCGAACGGCTGCGTCAGCGCGGCCCGCAGCAACCGGCGCTGTGCCTCAACCAGGCTGGCATGGCCCCAGATCACTCGGGTGGGATGATCCACCAGCGTCAGCCGGCCAGTGGCGTGGCTTTCGAAGCGACCGCGTCCGTTTTTCCACAAACTGGAAGCGACATCGAGGTGCAGCACGACACGATCCTCGCTTGCCGGCGCCAGCAAGCTGTCGATCAGGCGAGCGAGCTGGGTCGGATTGGCATGGGCCAGAATGGCGTAGACGTGGCGCAAGGTTGCCTCAGGCGGGTTGACCGCGGCGGCGAAGGGCGATCCCGGACAGGATATGCGCGATTTCGTCGGCCAACGGGTGGCGCAAGAGCCGCAGCGCAATAAGCCACTGGCCGACCCCGACCAAGGCCAGCACGGCAAGCGTGAACAGGCCGCAATGCGTGAAATCGGGGATCAGCAGTCTGCCCACGGCAAGCGGTGCAACCGCCGCGGCACAGGCGATCAGGCCTTTTGCATAGACCGGGATCAGCCGCTGCACCGGCAGGTGGATCAGTTCGCAAATGAAGCTGATGTAAATGACGAACCAGACTGCGCCATAGGCAATGCGCGAGGCGGCCGCAGCTTCGACCGAAATGGACACGCCGACAAGCAGCAGGATGACCGACGCCAGCGTGTCGACTATGTTGCGCACAGTCAGGCGGTTGATCGCACCGAGCAGGATCGGGATATCGACTTGCATCGGCACGGCCTCGAACAGCATCTCGCTGATGGCGATCAGGCGCAGCACCGGGGCGACCGCGCTCCAGCGCGGCCCGAACAACGATTCGACCATTGGTTCTGCAGCCACCGCCAGCCCGGCCATGGTTGGCCAGGTGCCCGCGGTATAACAGCCGACAATCCGCAGGTACGGCTCGCCCAGCGGCTCGCCCTGGCGATTGAGCCGCGCAATCGCGGGATAGAGCACGCTGCCGATCGCGCCGGTTACCAGCGCGCGAAGCTGCGAGGCGAGGCCGGTCGAACGCGAATAGACGCCTGTGGCAGCCAGGCTCAGCAGCTTGCCGATAATCAGGTCGGCCGAGCGCGCGCCTGCCGCACCGATGGCCGCCAGAAAGCTCGATTGCGATCCGAACCGGACAATCGCAGCAAGGCCGCTCAGCTGGAACGGGTAAGGCAGGCTGGGGCTGAACATTTGCGTCAGGGCCGCTCTGGCGAGGCTGGCAGCGACCATGCCCCACGCCAGCGACATCGCCGAATCGCCCGCCCAGGCCAATCCGATCACGGTCAACGACTGGATCGTGGCGGTCGCGACGTTTACCGCAAAGATCCGGTTGAACGCCATCTCGCGCGACAACATCGCATAGGGAATGATTGAAAACGGTGAAAACACATAGCTGACCGCGATCGTCCACAAGATCGGCACAAGCCCGGCGTTCGCGTAGATGCGGCCCATCAGCGGCGCGCCGGCAAACAGCGCGGCTGCAATCAGCCACGAAAAAAGCACCGCGACGCACGAGCAGCGCCTTATTTCGGCATCGCTGACCACGTGCAGGCTTGCCACATAGCGCGTCAGGCCGAAATCCTGGAACACTGCGACCATCATGGCCGCCGCCAGCGCAATCGAAAACAGCCCTACTTCCGACGGAGCCAGAAAAAAGCGCGAGACGACCACGGTGGTGAGGAACTGGATGCCAAACGCAATGTACTGGGCCGCGATCGCCCAGGCTGCGGCGCCTCGAACACTCGTGCCGCGCGATTTCGGTTGCGGTGGCTCACGCATGGCGGGCACGGGCGAGCCCGGACGGCGCGCCGGATCGCATTGCAGCAGTCGTCAGTGTCGCGACAAGCCGCAGCGCGCGAACCGGGTAACCGAACAGCACCAGCCGGCCGACGGTTCGCCACAGCCCGTCGCACCGGCCGCCTTCGCGGATAAAGCGGCACAGGATGTCGAAGCCGTGATCGCCCATGCCGGCTTGCGAATAGAGCAGCCCGGGCGCGACACGGGCACGCACCGCGCGCGCCACGCCGGCGCGGCCAAACAGCGCGTCGAGCTGGTCGATCGGCGGCAGCGCGGTCAGCGTGGCGGTGGGGTCGGGGCGCCCGGCTGTGCGCTCGGCATAGGCTGTGCGCGAAATCGCGGCGTTGACTTGCTGCTCGGTGGCGTGGCGGCTCGACACTTGCTGGCTGTAATGACGATAGCGCAACAGCCGCTCGGGCAGATTGGCAATCCGGGTCACCGTCGCCAGCCGCAGCCACAAGTCGAGATCCTCGCAATGGCGAAAAGCCGGATGATAGCCGCCAAGGCCGCGCACCAGATCGCGGCGGAACATGACGGCCGGATGGCACAGCAAAGGCGCGCCCGCATCGATCGCCGCAAGGAACGCCTCATGCGTGACCGGATGATCGAGTGCTTCGTGCGGATAGGCCGCATCGTGCTCGTCGATATCCTCGGTCCAGCTGCCGAGCACACCGACCTCGGGATGCGCGGCAAGATAGGCATGTTGCCGCGCAAAGCGTTCGGGCAGACAGATATCGTCGGCGTCCATCCGCGCCACCAAAGGCGCGCGGGCAGCGGCCAGCAATTCGTTGAGACTGGCGACGAGGCCGCGGTTGCCGCGCGCGATCACGCGAATGCGCGGATCGCGCGCGGCATAGCCGGCAAGGATGGCCGCAGTCCCGTCGCGCGAGCCGTCATCGACAATCAGGAATTCAAAATCGGCGAAAGTTTGCGCCAGCACGCTGTCGATCGCAGCCGCAAGAAACCGCTCGCCGTTGTAGACGCTCATCGCCACGCTGATGCTGGGTGCGGAAACGGGCATGAGTGATCCAGGGTGAAAGGGCGGGCGGCGGTTCGAACGGGCGCATGATTTTACGCCGAACACGGTAAACAAAGCGTGAGGTTTTACCAAGCCGGCAGCGTGGCCGTAACGGGGGGAGATTCGCGGGATATTGCCGCCTTCGCGCCGGTCAGCGGGCCGATTAGGTGGTTTAGGGCGTCTGAAAATATCTTAAAATCAATTGGTTGGAGAAGCATTTCAAAAAAAATACAGAATCTGTTTGACCGCCCGGCGCCTGCTCCATATATGCGTCTCCACCGAGGGGGTGACGCCGGTTTTACCGGATTTGGTCCATCGGTCGCCAACATAGACGGACAATCTTCCTCCCGAAACCAAATCGGGGGCGATGATTGGCCGCCTGAATTTGTCGGCGGTTCTTTGACATAGTAGATAGATGAAGGGACATGTGGGCGACGGCGTCTGCAACCGGGGGTCTTTGGGCTCTGGATTGTAGTTTAAATCAAGCCGATGTTTGTATGTCCTTCGTATCCATTACGTTTGAAATGCAGGTATCGGCTCCCG
>CAITOD010000542.1 GCA_903893935.1 uncultured Sphingomonadales bacterium | reverse complement strand
GAGACGCAGGAGATGGTGTTTGACGCCCATGATCGGGCTTTCGCCTTTTTCAAGGGAACCTGCGCGCGCGGCATCTATGACAACATGAAGACCGCGGTGGAGACCGTCTTCATTGGCAAGGACCGGCTGTACAACCGGCGCTTCCAGCAGATGTGCGCGCATTATCTGGTCGATCCCGTCGCCTGCACGCCAGCCTCCGGCTGGGAAAAGGGTCAGGTCGAAAACCAGGTCGGCCTCGTGCGGGAGCGCTTCTTCACGCCGCGCCTGAGATTCAAAACCTATGACGACCTGAACGCCTGGCTGGTCGACCGATGCGTCGCCTACGCCAAGGCGCATCGGCATCCCGAGTTCGCCGACAAGACCGTCTGGGACTGCTTCGAGGAGGAGCGGCCCAGGCTTGTGCCCTATGCCGGCCGGTTCGATGGATTCCATGCCGTGCCCGCGTCGGTCTCAAAAACCTGCCTGGTGCGCTTCGACAGCAATAAATACTCCGTCAACGCGAGCGCGGTCGGGCGTCCGGTCGATATCCACGCCTATGCCGACCGCATCGTCATTCGCCAGGATGGACGCGTGGTCGGCGAGCATCCGCGCGCTTTTGGACGCGCCGAAACCATCTTCGATCCCTGGCATTACGTTCCCGTCCTGGCCCGCAAACCGGGCGCTCTGCGCAATGGCGCGCCGTTCAAGGACTGGCTGCTGCCGGCCGCCATGGAGCGCGTTCGGCGCCAACTCGCCGCGACCGACGACGGCGCCCGGCAGATGGTCGAGATCCTCGCGGCCGTGCTGACGGACGGCCTGCCAGCTGTCGAGGCGGCCTGCGCCGAGGCGCTCGCGCATAACGTCCATTCCGCCGACGTGATCCTGAACATTCTCGCTCGCCGTCGCGATCCCGGACCGGTTCCGTCGATCCAGACCCCGGAAGGGCTGAAGCTCCAGCACGCGCCGGTCGCCGATTGCGCCCGCTACGACAGCATCAGAGGAGGATAGGTCGATGGAAAGAACCCAGATTTTTGATCGCATGAACGAACTCAAGCTCTTCGGCATGAAGGCCGCCTATGACGAGGTCATGGCCAACGGCCTCAAGCGCCAGCACGAGCCGCCGCGCATCGTCGGCGAGTTGCTGCAAGCCGAGATCGCCGAGAAACACGCGCGCTCCATCAGATACCAGATGACGACCGCCAAGCTGCCGCTGGCCAAGGATCTCGAAGACTTCGCCTTCGAGGGGACGCCGATCAATGAAAGGCTGGCGCGCGATCTTAGCCTGGGCGGCTTCATCGAAATGCAGCGCAATGTCGTGCTCATTGGCGGAACCGGAACCGGCAAGACGCATCTCGCCATCGCCATCGCCCGCAATTGCATCCGCACGGCGAAACGGGGCCGCTTCTTCAACACCGTCGATCTCGTCAACAAGCTCGAAGCCGAAACCCGCGCCGGGCGCCAGGGCCGCCTCGCCGATTATCTGACGCGGCTCGACTTCATCGTCCTCGACGAACTCGGCTATCTGCCTTTCGCCCAGTCCGGCGGTCAGCTGCTGTTCCATCTGATCAGCCGGCTTTACGAGCGTACATCGATCATCGTCACCACCAATCTCGCTTTCGGAGAATGGCCGTCCGTCTTCGGCGACGCCAAGATGACCACCGCTCTGCTCGATCGGCTCACACATCACTGCGACATCATCGAAACCGGCAACGAAAGCTGGCGCTTCAAAAACCGCGCTTGACGCCGCAGAAAACCCGAGCCTCACGCCACCGCGCGCGCGCCGGCTGCGCAACCCCGACCAGCTCCGCCGGCGCGCGCGCTTCACTGGAATCTTATGCCGCCAGAGGGGTCATTTTTGGACGCCGATCGGGGGTCAAATTTGCAAGCCGATTGACACCAAGATTTGCGCGTTCTTCCCAGGCTGCGTGACCGAGGCTCACGATGAGGCCACTGGTGAGTTGCGGCTGGCAGTCGATTTCGATCAGCTTCGGCAGGAACTTGGCGATCACATCGTGGAGGGGCCGCAAGAGCGGTATCGGCTGGATTGGCCGGGGAAGCGGGAGGCTCTGGCGCTGGCGAGTG
>CAITOD010000541.1 GCA_903893935.1 uncultured Sphingomonadales bacterium | reverse complement strand
GTGTTCCCGTTTGCCGGCGAGGAAATTGCTTCGAAAGTCTTTCTGCCCGCCTATTTTTCGCAGACGATGCACATGTCGCTCGGCGTTCTGGCGACCATTTTTCTGGTGTTCCGGGTGTGGGACACGCTCAACGATCCTCTGGTCGGGTGGTGGTCGGATCATTGGCGGTTTGGTCACCGGCGCTTTGTGCCGATGTTGCTGGGCATGCCGCTGGCACTGGCGGGGCTCTTGCCGGTGCTGATCTGCCCGCAAGTGTTTTCGCCTGCGGGCCTGCTGTGCGCGCTGGTGGTGATGGCATTGGGCTGGACGCTGGTCAACGTGCCGCACGGGGCCTGGGCGCTGGAACTCGCCCCCGATCCGGTGCTGCGCACGCGGGTGTTCGCGGGGCGCCAGATGGTCGGTTTGCTGGCCTTGCCGCTGTTCGCGCTCGGCCCCGGCCTGCTTGAACATTTCTATGGCGCAAACAGCCGGCGCGACGCGCTCGTTCTGGCGGTCATTATCGCGATCACGCTGCCGGCAAGCCTCGCGTGGCTGTGGGCCAGCGGCTTCCCGACGGCACGTGCCACCGGATCGGCGCGCACAAAAACCGGTCTGGCGACTTTGCGCGAGGCGTTTGCCGAACGCGACAGCCTGATCCTGCTCGGGCTGTTTGCCTGTCTGGGTGTGCACCAGGAAGTCAAGGACGGACTGATCCTGTTCTGGGTGCGCACCAGCCTGCAACTGGCAGACTGGAGCTGGAGCACGTTGCTGGTGCAATCGCTGGTCGGGCTTGTTTCGGTGCCGTTCTGGGTCAGGCTGCAGGCGCGCCACGGCACTTTGCCGGCGCTGCTGACGAGCCTGATCGCCAGCGCGATTGCAACCGCCGGTTTCATCATCGTGCCGGCGCACTCGGTTGCCGCACTGCTGGGCTTTATCGCGGTGCAGGGACTGTTTGCCGGCAGCGCGTTCACGCTGACCCGCACCCTGCTCGGCGATCTGCTCGATCGTCTGGCCGCGCGGCAAGGCGCCAGCCTCGCCGGCACGCTCTACAGCGGGTATCATCTGGCTTACAATTTTGCCGTCGCGCTCACTTTGCCGGCAGTGCTGGTGGCGCTGGGCGCACTGGGGTTTGATCCGCGATCCGGACATTCTGCGGCTACCGCCACGCTCGATCCGGTGGCCTGGATGATGGGATGCGCCGGCTCGCTGCCGCTGCTGGTGGCGGCATTCGCGGTTTTCCGCAGATTCTCGGAGAGATCGGAGGTTATCGTACAAATGTAACATTATAGCGATTTCTACTCGTTTAGGGTCGGTCAAAAACCGTACAAACGTCATAAAAAGGCAACATGGCCAACCTAGCTGCGCGGCATAACCGCAAAGCAGGGGGCTTTTATGTTGATCAAGAAAACGGCGATTCGCGCATCTGGCGCAGCACTGCTGCTGACAGTGAGCGCATTTCCCATTGTTGCCCATGCGCAGGCGGCAACGGCGGACAACGGCGGTGTCGAACAGATCGTCGTGACCGCACAGCGCCGCAGCGAAAATGCGCAGACCGTGCCGATCGCGATCAAGACGCTGAGCGGTCAGGCGCTCGAAGACAGCAGCTGGCAGTCGCTGACCGATCTGCAATACATTGTCCCGGGCGTGCAATACGATCCGACGACCGGTTCGGCGTTCCAGATCCGCGGCGTCGGCAGCACCTCGTTCGACTTTTCCAACGAAAAGTCGGTCAACGTGGTGGTCGACGACGTCGTGATGGATGCCCAGCGCGACAACGGCCTGATCGGTCTGGAAGACATCCAGCGGGTTGAAGTGCTGTACGGGCCGCAAGGCACGCTGTTCGGCAAGAACTCGACCTCCGGGGTGATTTCGATCACCACCAACGACCCCGTGCTCAACCGGTGGTCGGCAAAGTTCAAGGCCAGCTATGGCGAACGCAACGACCGCACCATCAACGGCACCGTGAACGTGCCGCTGGGGCCGACGCTGGCGCTGCGGGTGAGCGCGTTCGAGCAAGGTCAGGATGGCAAGGGCCGCTACGTCACGCTCAATCGCAACCTGGGCCGGGTCGATGAAGAGGGCGTGCGCGCCAAGCTGCTGTTCAAACCCGACAGCAAGCTCGAAGTGGTGCTGGCCGGCGACTACGAGCGCCATTACGACACGACCATCCGCGTGCCCGTTGGCGGGCCGGTGGGTACATCGTTTTCGCCGTCTGCCACGGTGGTCGCCGCCGAACAGACGCTGGGGGTCACGCCCGG
>CAITOD010000540.1 GCA_903893935.1 uncultured Sphingomonadales bacterium | reverse complement strand
GAGATGTTCGCGGCTGTTGATCAGACCGGTCGAGGCGACTTTGCCCGCCTCGTCGATCAGCACCGCATAAGGCAGCTTCGACACGCCGAACGCGCGGCCTAGCGCTTCGGACAGCACCAGTGGCATGTCGTCGAGCCCGTGCGCGCTCGCCAGCTGGCGATAGCCGGCGGGCGCGCCGTCGCCGGCCAGGACCACATCGAGCCAGCCGCTTTCGGCGCGCGCCGCCGAGCGCAGCACGGGCAGCAGCGATTTGCACACCGGGCAATCGGGCGAAGCGAAAAACACCAGCTGGCTGCGCGCGGCGCGCTTGCCGCCGATGGAAATCGTGTCGCCGGCGAGCGTGGTCAACGTCATCGGCGTCGCGACTTCGCCGACTTTGACGCTTTGCGGCAACGACAGCGCACCGGCCGGCGCAATGCGTTCGTGCAGCACGCCGATCTGGCGCGCGAGTGCCGCGATCAGCAGCGCCTGCACGATTACCGCGGCCCACAACAGGATTTGCGAAACGAGCACTACGATGTCCTCCAGCGGGGGCGCGGAATGGCCAGAATTTCGAGGCAGGCAAGATAGAGCGCCAGGGCACCGAGCGCCGCAAACAGATCGAGCGCCAGCCAGCCCGATGATGTCGGCGGCAGGATCGCGACCGCTTGCGCCAAGGTGGCAAGTGCCAGCGGTCGCGCGATCTGCGCCGGATCGACCGGCCGCGGCCGCGCCACCAGATCGCATCCGCAATCGAGCACTTCGCCGCGCCGCCGCCACAAGGCAAGACCATAGCCGGTCCACACCAGCGCGGCGAGCAGCGCGCCCGCGTCGAGCGCGCCGGGCAGCACCAGACAAAGCGCAGCAATCGCTTCGATTGCGCCGGCCATCACCATCAGCACCATGGCCAGCGGCCCCGATACCCCGGCGAGGCGGCCGGTTGCAACCGCCAGCCGGTCGGGGCGCTGCGCTTTGTGCAGCGCCGACAGCGCGAGCACCAGCGCCAGAAACAGGGCCAGGGCGCGCATCAGGGCACCGGGGTGATGACAATGGGGTTGTAGCCCACGGTCGCGCCCAATGTGCGCACGAAAGCGCCGGAATTGGCGTCATAGACGTCGATCACCCCGTCGGCGCGCGCGAGCACCAGATGCGGCGTGTCTTCGCGCGTTACGGCAACCGCGGTCGATTGCGCCTTGAGCGGAATACGCGCGATCCGCGCCTGCTTTGCGGGATCGAACACCCACACTTCGGTGCCGCCATCCTTGTGGCTGCCTTCGCGCCCGGCCGGGTTCATCAGCACATACAAATGCCCGGCCGCATCGGCGTTGATCACTTGCCAGCCGCCCGGACGCCATTCGGGCGCTGCGCCCGGGGCAGTGCCGACGCTGAACGATCCCGCGATCATTTTGGCCAAGGGGCCCGAAAAATCGAACCCCTGGATCAGCCCGCGCTGGCCGACAAACCACGCGGTCTGGCCGACCCAGGCGGGCGTGCTGAACAGCGCCTGATGATCGATGTCCTGCACGTTCTTGATCGTCGCGGTCTGCGCTACTTTGCCACTGGCATCGAGCATGACCGAATAGAGCGAACCATCGGCGCAAAAGCTGGAAAAGCCGCGCTCACCGGTCGGATAGATCTGCGAGCAGCCGGGCAGATCGACTTCGCCCAGCACTTTGCGCGCATCGAGATCGACCACGCTGACGGTCTGCGCCGGGGTGAAATTGGCGACCAGCGCCCATTTGTCGGCATTGGTGAACTGGAACAGCTGCGGATATGTCACCGACAACTGGCGTTTGCCACCGGGCAGCAAGACTTCGCCTTTGGGCTGAAGATCGGCCATGCTCCAGAACGTGATCGCGTCGGTG
>CAITOD010000539.1 GCA_903893935.1 uncultured Sphingomonadales bacterium | reverse complement strand
CATCGCGCCGCGCGTCGCGCTATGATTTCCTCAACGCGCGGCGCAATTTGCTGTTGAGCTTTGGCGGCAGCGACCAGATCGGGACGGGCGGCTGGCCCGTGGCCAACATGATCCACCAGCCGTCGGTCGAGGCCGCGCTGCGCGACCGGCTGGCGCAATTGCCCTCGGCGCACTTGCGGGTCTCGACCGAACTGACCGGCTGGCAGGACAGCGGCGACGGCGTTGCCGCGACGCTGGTCGATGCCGATGGCGAACACGTGGTGCGCGCGCGCTTCCTGGTTGGCGCCGATGGCGCGCGCAGCCCGGTGCGGCACGCTGCAGGGATTGTGTTCGACGATCTCGGCTTTGAGGAACCGTGGCTGGTGGTCGATGCGCTCGTCCGCGATCCGGCGCGTCTGCCGCGCGAAAACCTGCAAATCTGCGATCCGGCGCGGCCGACCACGTGCGTGCTGATGGGCGAGGGCCGGCACCGCTGGGAGTTCATGATCAAGCCGGGCGAAGACCCTGACGAGGTAAGCAGCGATGCCTCGATCGCGCGGCTGCTCGAACCCTGGCACGTCGATGGCGCGGTCACGCTCGAACGCAAGGCGGTCTATACCTTTCGCGCCAGGGTCGCGCAGCACTGGTGCAAGGGCAGCATGATGCTCGCCGGCGATGCAGCGCACCAGACCCCGCCGTTTGCCGGGCAGGGCCTGTGCTCGGGGATTCGCGATGCTGCCAATCTGGCGTGGAAGCTGGCTGCCGTGGTTCAGGGCCGTGCGTCGGCGGATTTGCTCGACACCTATCAGCCTGAGCGCGAACCCAACGTGCGCGCCACCATCGCGATGGCGATCATGATGGGGCGCACGGTGTGCATCACCAACCCGCTTGCCGCGTTCTGGCGCGACACCAAGTTTCGCCTTGCGCGCCGGTTGCGGCTGGCGCCCGACGGCCCGCCCGCCTATCCGCCGATCAGCACGGGGGTGATTTGCCCCGACACCGCCGCGGCAGGGCAGTATTTTGCGCAAGTCTGTGCCGAAACCGACACGGCCGAGCGCAGCGACGACCGGCTGGGCCCGGGCCCATGGCTGATTGCGCGCGAGGACCCGGGGCAATCGGGCGATGATGTGCGCTGCATGTCGCTCGACGATCCGGCCCTTGCGCCGTTTCGCCCGGCGCTGGCCAGCTGGCTGGCCGAAAACAAAGCCGAGGCCGTGCTGGTTCGCCCCGATCGTTATGTCTTTGGCACGGGTGCCGCCGCCAGCCTTGTCGACCGCTGGCGGCACGCGCTCGCAAGTCAGGCGCCGCGCACCTGATCGATAATGGCCAGGGCGTTGTCCGGCACGCGCTGGCCGCGTCAGGCCACATACTGATCGGGCCGAACCAGCACGAGATCGCTCTCATATATCGCGCGCGCATGGTCATCGCGAATATCGCGCACGAGCAACGGCATGCTGCGTTCGGCTGCGGCCGCGATGAACCCGTCGACATCGATATCGGCGAACCGGAGGAGGGTGAAGCCCGGCCCGAACACGTCGAAGATCGCCTCGCCGCTGTTCAGAAACACGTGCGGCGCGCGCACGCCCGGCCAGGTTGACGGGATAAACCGGAGATGGTCAGCGCGGCCGTATTGCGCGTCAGCGCTGTTCAAGATTGTGAAATGAAAGCATACGCTTCCGGCTCAAAGTCAGAGACCGTGGCAGCTTTTCCAATTCAGGCCATGTTGCCAAGTCGGCAGCATTATGTCTCACTTGCAAAAAATAGGCAGGGGATGTGATTCGGATATGGCAACAACGCCCATCCCTGCTGTGGATGTGACGCCTTCGGTCAATCCGGTCAGGACCCGGCAGGACTGGGCCGTGATGCGTGGGGCGGCTTTGGCCGATCCCGGCGCGTTTCACGGTGCGATTGCGTCACGTACGATCCACTGGTTCGTCGATCAGATCGGGACGGGCGGTGCCTGGTTGTCGCGCGACGATGACGGGCGCTGGACGGGCTGGGACGCGGCGACCGGCGATGCGCTGACTGCCGCCGTAGCAGACGATTTTGCGCCATGGACGCAGGCATTCGACGCATCGCAGCCGCCGCATTGGCGCTGGTTCACGGGCGGCCGGACGAATGCCGCCTTCAACGAATCCGATCGTCACGTGCTGGCCGGGCACGGAGATGAAGCGGCGCTGATCTTCGAAGGCGACCGCTGGGATATGGCCGCTGATGGCGGGCGCGGTGCGCCGGTCGATTGCTTTGCCGTGTCGCGCAAACGGCTGCTGCTTGAAACCGCCAAATGTGCGCATGCGCTCGAAGCGCTCGGGCTAAAGACCGGTGATCGCATCGCGCTCAACATGCCGAGCATCGTGCCGCAGATCTATTGGACCGAAGCGGCCAAGCGGTTGGGGATTGTCTATACGGCGGTGTTTGGCGGGTTTAGCGACAAGACGCTGTCCGACCGGATCGCCGATGCCGGTGCCCGCGTGATCGTGACGTCGGACGGCAGCTATCGCAACGCGCAAGTTGCCGCGTTCAAGACGGCTTATACCGACCCCGCGCTCGACAATTACGTTCCGGTGGTGACCGCGCTTGGCGTGCTGGCAGAGCTCGATCTCGGGCTGGCCGCGGCCGATGCGGCCGTGATCCATGCCACCGTGGCCGAAACTCTCGCCGGCGAAGTGACCGTGGAGCGGTCCGACATCATGCGCGGGGTGGGGCGCGCGCTGATCGTGCTGGGCCAGGAAGGGCGGATCGGCGCAAGTGATGCTGCGCGGGTGCGGCTGGCGATTGCATCGAGCCTGGTCGCGCTGCCGTCGCGCGTCGATACGGTGATTGTGGTGCGCCATACCGCGCAGCCCGATATCCTGTGGCGCGCCGAACGCGATCGCTGGAGCCACGATCTGACCGATGCCGCATTTGCCACCATTCTGGCCAATGCGCGCGCCGCCGGATTTGCCGTTGCCGACGAAGCTGACTTGCTGGCGCTGCCCGATGGCGATTTTGTTCGGGCGATCTGGGCCACATCGCGCCCCGTGCACGTCGACGCCGAATTCCCGATGTTCTTTATCTACACGTCGGGCTCGACAGGAAAACCAAAAGGGATTGTGCATGTCCACGGCGGGTATACCGCGGGCATCGCGCATACCATGGCGGTCGCGTTCGATGCGCGACCTGGCGATACGATCTATGTCGTTGCTGATCCGGGCTGGATCACCGGGCAAAGCTATCTCATTTCGGCAGCGCTGATCACGCGGGTGACTTCGGTCATTTCCGAAGGATCACCGGTGTTCCCGCATGCCGGTCGCTTTGCCTCGATGATCGAACGGCACAAAGTCACGATCTTCAAGGCCGGGGTCACGTTTCTGAAATCGGTGATGTCCGACCCCGCCAATCTGGCCGACCTGCAACGCTATGACATGTCGTCCTTGCGGGTGGCGACGTTCTGTGCAGAGCCGACGTCGCCCTCGGTGCAGGCGTTCGGCATGGAGCATGTTACGCCGCAGTATATCAACAGCTATTGGGCGACCGAACACGGCGGGATCGCCTGGACTCATTTTTACGGCAACCGGGACTTTCCGTTGCGTGCCGATGCCCATGCCTATCCGTTGCCGTGGATTATCGGCGATGTCTGGGTGGAAGACGCCAATGCCGGGCCGTCCGCAGCGCCGTTTCCGCGCCATGAAAGCGGCGGCGTCACATGGCGGCCGGCGGACGCGGGCGAAAAGGGTGAGATCGTCATCGCGGCGCCCTATCCCTATCTCGCGCGCACGATCTGGGGCGATGTGGCCAATTTCCGGGTCGAACAGGGCAGCGTCCTTGGCGACTGGCGCGGCGATGCGGCGCGCTGGGAAACCGGATACTGGGCCCGCTGGCAAGGTGCCTGGGCCTATACCCAGGGCGATTTTGCGATCCGCCATGACGACGGCTCGTTCTCGCTTCACGGGCGCAGCGATGATGTCATCAATGTCTCTGGCCACCGCATGGGCACCGAAGAGATCGAGGGTGCGGTGCTGCGCGACAAGACGCTCGATCCGGATTCGCCCGTCGGCAATGTCTTGGTGGTGGGCGCGCCACACCGGGAAAAGGGGCTCACCCCGTTGGCGTTTGTCGTGCCGGTGGCTGGTCGCAAGCTGACCCATGAAGACCGGCGGCGGCTGTTCGATCTGGTGCGCAGTGAAAAGGGCGCAGTCGCAGTGCCCGCAGACTTTATCGAGGTGACCCAGTTTCCCGAAACGCGCAGCGGCAAATATATGCGTCGGATGGTGCGCGCGCTGGTCGAAGGCGGCGATCTGGGCGACGTGACCACTTTGCGCAATCCCGAAAGCCTGACCGAGCTCAAGACCGCGATCGACCGCTGGCAGCATCAGCAGCGCTTGTCCGAAGAACAATCGCTGTTCGCACGTTATCGCTATTTCCTGATCCAGTACAACACGGTGGCTCCGGGTAAACGCGTAGCCACCGTCACGGTCACCAACCCGCCGGTCAATGCGCTGAACGAACGCGCGATCGACGAACTGGTGATCGTGGTCGAGCATCTGACGCGCAATGATGATGTGGTCGCGGTGGTGTTTACCGGCGAGGGCACTTCGTCGTTCGTCGCGGGCGCGGATATCCGCCAGATGCTGGAGGAAGTGCACACGATCGACGAGGCGATGGTGTTGCCCAACAATGCGCAACTCGCCTTTGCGCGGATCGAAGCGATGGGCAAACCGTGCATCGCGGCGGTCCAGGGCGTGGCGCTGGGCGGCGGGATGGAATTCGCACTCGCCTGCCATTATCGCATTGCCGAGCCTACCGCACGGTTTGGCCAGCCGGAAATCCGGCTGCGGCTGCTGCCAGGCTATGGCGGCACGCAACGTTTGCCGCGCCTGCTGGGCGACGCGCGCGGGGCCACAGGGGTGCGCGATGCGCTCGACCTGATCCTGGGCGGACGCACCATCGATGCACATGCTGCGGCCGGGATCGGCCTGATTGATCAGCGCGTTGACGGGTCGCGCGATGCCTTGGCCGAGGCCCATGCTGCGGTGCGCGCCTATGTCCGTCATGGTGCCGACAGCCCGCTGGGCCGCGCGTTCGCCGCGCGCCAGGCCGCGATTGCACGCTGGGCGAAACCGGCCGGCATCGATCTCGACAGGGTACTGGCCGACGATTTTCTCCGTTCGATCCTGCGTCAGCTGGACTGGGCCGGGCGCGGCACGGCTGGCGCACGCGCGCTCGACGCGGTGCGCACCGGGCTTGAACAGGGCATCGCTGCGGGGCTGGCGCGCGAGGCGGCATTGTTTGCGCAAGCCATGGTCGATCCACAAGGCGGCAAGACCGGTATCCGCCAGTTCATGGATAAAGTCAGCCCGCCTTTGCCGGTGCGCCGCGACGGGGTATGGATCGACAGCGAGCATGCCGCGCGCGCCGCCGCGCTGGAGGCAGCGGATGACTTGCTGCCCGTCGGTGCACCGTTCTATCCCGGCGTCAGCCCGATCCCGGCTTGGCAATATGCGTTTGGTATTGCGCGCGATCCTGCCACCGGCGCCCCGCGCTTTGGCCCGCCTGCCACGCACGAACGCGAACTGATCGTCAAAGTGCCCGATCCCGCGCCCAACGAAGCGCTGCTCTACATGCTGACCAGCGAGGTCAATTTCAACGACATCTGGGCGCTGACCGGAATTCCGGTATCGCCGTTCGATGCGCATGAACAGGACGTGCAGATTACCGGGTCGGGCGGAATCGCGCTGGTCGCCGCACTTGGCAGTGAAACGCGCGCCGAGGGTCGCGTCAAGGTCGGTGACCTGGTGACCGTCTATTCAGGCACCAACGATCTGCTGTCGCCCCAGGTCGGCAATGATCCGATGTTCGCCGGCTTTGCGATCCAGGGCTACGAAACCGAAACCGGCAGCCATGCCCAGTTCCTGACCGTGCAGGCGCCGCAGATGCACCCGATCCCGCCCGACCTGACGCTGGAACAGGCGGGCAGCTATGTGCTCAATCTGGGTACGATCGCGCGATGCCTGTTCACGACGCTGCAGATTGCGCCGGGACACACGCTGTTTGTCGAAGGGGCGGCGACCGGTACCGGGCTCGATGCGCTGCGCAGTTCGGTGCGGACCGGTTTGCAGGTCACGGGGCTGGTGTCGAGCGCGGAACGCGCTGCGTTCATTACCGGCCACCAAGGCGCGGTGGGTGCGATCAACCGCAAGGACCCGCGCTTTGCCGCGCTGTTCACCACGGTGCCCGAAGAGCCGGCCGCGGCGCAGGCATGGGAAGCGGCCGGCGAGGCGCTGGTCGCCGAATTTGCCGCGCTGAACAACGGCAAGCTGGCCGATTATGTGGTCAGCCACGCTGGCGAAACCGCCTTTCCGCGCAGTTTCCAGTTGTTGGCCGAAGGCGGCACGCTGGCGTTTTATGGCGCGTCCTCAGGCTATCATTTCAGCTTCATGGGCAAAGCCGGCGCGGCCTCGCCCGAAGCCATGCTGCGCAAGGCGCAATTGCGCGGTGGCGAGGCGGTGCTGATCTACTACGGTCCGCGATCCGGCGAGTTGCTCGACGAATTCGGGCTCGAAATTATCGAAGCCGCCCGGCGCTTCAACGCGCGCAGCGTGGTTGCCACCACCACTGACGGGCAGCGGGAATTCCTGCAATCGCTGGGCCTGGAGGACGCGATCGCCGGCATTGTCAGTCTGGAGGCGATCCACCGCCGCGAAGGGGCGAACTTTGTCTGGCCCGACACGATGCCCCGCCTGCCCGATGCCAAAGCCGATATCGAGGTGTTCAAGGCAGCGGTGCGCGATTACCAGGACCGCGTGATGAAGCCGTTTGGATCGGCCGTGGGCCGGATCCTGCGTTCGGCCGACAATCCGCGCGGCAGCCCGGATCTGATCTTTGAACGGGCGGGCCAGGATACGCTCGGCGTATCCACTTCGCTGGTCAAACCGTTCACCGGGCGGGTGGTCTTTGCCGAAGACCTCGCGGGCCGGCGCTTCACGTTTTACGCACCACAAGTGTGGACCCGCCAACGTGCGATCCTGATGCCGACGGCGTCGATCCTCGGCACGCATTTGTGCAATGCCTACGAAGTGGCGCGGATGAACGACATGATCGCCGCCGGTCTGCTCGAAGTCACCGAGCCCGTGGTGGTGCCTTGGGATGGCCTGCCGCAGGCGCACCAGGCCATGTGGGAAAACCGCCATTCGGGCGCAACGTACGTGGTCAATCACGCCCTGCCGGTGCTCGGCCTGCGCAGTCGTGATGCTCTACTCGAGGCATGGGCGACACAGCACGATTAACCAGGGGACAGGACACGATGGCGAAGGCAACGAAACTGGCACAGCCCGCGACACCAACTGCGGCGGGCAGGCTTTCCGGAAAAATCGCGGTCGTGACCGGCGCAGCGGGCAATCTGGGCGGGCATATCGTGCGCCATTACCTGCACGAAGGCGCCACTGTGGTGATGACCGGGCGCACCGCCGCCAGGCTGGAAGCTGCGGCCGATACCTTGCGCGCCCAGACCGGTGTCGATGCGACGAGGCTGGCCACCGTGGTGCTCGACGGCGCCGATCCCCAGTCGGTGCGTGACGCCATTGCCGAAGTGGTCGCCCGGTTCGGGCATATCGATGTGCTGGTCAACAATGCCGGCTCGGCCGGCCCGAAGCAGCCGATCGAACAGCTGCCCTTCACCGCCGACGAACTGGCCGCGCAGCGCAAGCATGGCTCGACCGACACCGAAACCGTCGGCGATGCGATGCGCAATGTGTTCGGCGTCGCGTGGAACCTGGCGCGCACAGCGGCGCCGGCGATGCGTGAAGGCGGCTCGATCATCAATGTTTCGACGATCTTTTCACGCACCGCCTATTATGCCCGCGCCGCCTATGTCGTGCCAAAGGCAGCGATGAACGCCTGGTCGCGCGAACTCTCGCTGGAACTGGGCCTGCGCGGCATCCGGGTAAACCTGGTGTTTCCCGGGCCGATCGAAGGTGAACGGATCCGGTCGGTGTTTGCCACCATGGACAAATTGCGCGGGGATGAGCCCGGAACCACCGCGAACCTGTTCTTTTCGATGATGTCGCTTGAACGCAGCACCGGGGGCGCGCCAAAGGCCAAGACCTTTCCGTTGCCCGAAGACATTGCGGCAACGTGTGTGTTTCTCGGCAGCGACGAATCGTCGTATTACAACGGGCACGATTTCGAGGTCACGCATGGCATGACCTTGCGCAAGGAATCGCGGTCGACCTTTCTGGCGCGGCCGACACGGCGTTCGCTCGATGGCGTAGGCCTCGCGGCGCTGATCGTGGCAGGCGATGACTGGCACGATGCGTTCGAAATTGCGCGGGTCCAGCTCGCGTCGGGTGCCAATGTGCTGCTCGGCCTGCCGCGCCAGGCCGATGTCGCCATTGCCCAGGCGCGTGCCAAAGCCGAAGGGTTCGGCGATGCGCTCGCCATCGTCCGGTTTAACCGCAACGAGCCCGCAACCATGGAGGCGGCGCTTTCCAGCTACACCGAAAACCATCCGCCAATCACCGGCGCAATTTTCATGCCTGCCCGCGCACCTGGCGAATTTGTGGGCAATCTGGTCGATGCGACCGATCAGGATGTGGCGGCATTCATGGATGTCGAACTGGTTGGCGCGCTGGCGCTGGCGCGCACGCTCAGCCGCTATTGGAAGAGCCACGACCAGCTGTTGCAAGCGCCGCGTTTCCTGTTCCTGTCCAATCCGAGCGACGGAAAGGGCGACGTCTATGCCAATGTCCTGCGCGCCGCCACCGAACAGCTCGTCCGCATCTGGCGCGACGAATCCGAGGTCGACGTTGCCCACGGACGCCGTCGCCAGACCGAATGGGGCAACCAGATTGTCCGGTTTACCAATGTGGAACCTGAAAACACCCGCTTTACCGCCGGGCACGCCGCGCGCGTGCTGATCAAGGAAAGCAAGATTGCCGAAGTCACGCTGTATCTGCCCCAAAGCATCGGGGATGCGACCGGCGCGCGCAAGGCAATGGCCGGGTTCAGCGAAAACATCACCGGGCTGCATCTTGGCAAAGTCGCGCTGATCACCGGCGGTTCGGCCGGGATCGGTGGCCAGGTTGCCCGCTTGCTGGCGCTCGCCGGTGCCAAAGTCATGATCGTGGCCCGACGCGAGAGCGAGCTGGCGGTGGCGCGCGCGCGCATCGTCAGCGAGCTTGAGGACATCGGCTTCGCCGGGGTCGAACGCCGGGTGCAGACCATGGCCGGCCTCGATGTCAGCAATCTTGCTTCGCTCAAGGGCGCGGTCGATGCCACCATCAAGGCGTTTGGCCGCATCGACTACCTGATCAACAACGCCGGGGTCGCCGGTGCCGAAGAAATGGTGGTCGATATGAGCCTCGACGCGTGGAATTACACGCTCGACGCCAATCTCATTTCGAACTTTGTCCTGATGCATCACGCCGTGCCGCTGATGAAGGCGCAAGGTTCGGGCTATGTGCTCAATGTCTCGTCGTATTTCGGCGGCGAGAAATATCTCGCGGTCGCCTATCCCAACCGCGCCGACTATGCGGTTTCAAAATCGGGGCAGCGGGCGATGGTCGAATCCATGTCGCGCTATCTGGGGCCCGAGGTGCAGTTCAACGCGATTGCGCCCGGCCCGGTCGATGGTGACCGCCTGGCGGGAACGGCGGGCCGGCCAGGGCTGTTCGATCGACGCGGCAAGCTTATTCTGGCCAACAAAAGGCTCAATGCGATCCACGCCGCCGCGGTCAAATCGTTGCGCCGTGGCATGCGGGTCGAAGCCTTGCTCAAACGGCTGGCGCGCAACGATACCGTGCGCATGTCGCATGACACCGATAACCCGCGCGAACTGCGCGACCTGGCGCTGGCCTGTGCGCGCGAAGGCGATGGCGTGTGCAGCTGGGATCGCTATCTGATGACGCCGGCCATTGCGGCCCGGCTGGTGTCGCGGTTGCGCGGCGCGGGTTATCTGCTCGATGCGCCAGGCTGGTCCGATCGACCCGATACCGAAGAGGCCAACAGCAACTGGCTGCTCGCGGTGCCACCCGCCGATATCCCGTTTTTGCCCGCCGAGCGGATCGCCGCAGAGGCGAAGAAAGTCGGCACCGGCGTGCTGTCGCAGCTCTACCTGGGCAAGATGCCGACCGAAAGCGATGTCGCGCAGGCAACCGTGTTCTTTCTGGCGGACCGCGCGGTCAGCGGCGAAACGTTCATGCCTTCGGGCGGGCTCAGCGTCGAACGATCGACCACCGAGCGTGAACTGTTTGGCAGCCCCAATCAGGAACGGCTTGACCAGATGCGCGGCCGCACGGTGTGGATTATCGGCGAACACCTGGTCGATTGCCTGGCCGAAACCGCGCGTCAGCTGATCACGCTATGCCATGTCGCCCGCGTGGTCCTGCTGACCCGCAGCGAAGCCGGCTTTGCCGCGATCCGCGATGCGCTGGCCGATATTGCCGACGCGCCGCTTGAATCGATCCTGCTCGGCAACAGCGTCGAAGCGGCGATGGATGCCGCCATGCTGCGCTGGGGCCGCCCGATCACCATCCTGTCGACCCCGCTCGAAGCCTTGCCCACAAGGCTGTTTGAATCCGATGCATTGCTCACTCCCGAAGAGTTCAGAACGCTGGTGGCGGACAATCTCACGGTGCATTTCAGGGTCGCGCGAAAGGCCTCGCTCTACGATGATTGCCAGCTGGTGCTGACCTCGCCCGATGTACCGATGGGCGACCGCAGCCCGGCCTTTGCACTGGCGAATTTCATCAAGACGACCTTGCACGCATTTACCGCAACGCTCGCGGTCGAAAATGAACGGCTGGTCCACAATGTGCCGGTGAACCAGATCAATCTGACCCGGCGCGTCCGGTCCGAAGAACCGCGCGATCTCGACGAACATATCGAAGAGACCAAACGGTTCACCCGCGCTGTGCTGCTGGTGGGTGCGCCATTGCCCGATGCCGAGGATTCGCGCTATCGCGCGCGGATCTATCGCGGCATGTCGATGACGGTGTGATGCACTATCTGTCGTTCGAAAAACCGGTGGAGGCGCTGGTGGCCAGCGCCAATGCGCTGCGCGAAGGCGGCAATGATGAAGCCGAAGCGGCCATGCTGGACGAGCGGGCCCGCCGCCAGCTCGTCGATATTTATGCCCGCCTTACCCCCTGGCAGCGTACCCAGGTGGCCCGTCATCCCGCGCGTCCGCACTTCGACCACCTGGTCCAGGGGCTGTTCGACGACTTCATGCCGCTCGGCGGTGACCGCCGGTTTGGCGACGATCGTGCCATCATGGGCGGATTTGCGCGCTTTGAGGGGCGCCGGGTGATGGTCATCGGCCATGCCAAGGGCGAAGACACCGCATCACGGCTAACCCACAATTTCGGCATGGCCCGGCCTGAAGGCTATCGCAAAGCGATCCGGCTGATGGACCTTGCAGATCGGTTCGGATTGCCGGTGATCACGCTGGTCGATACTCCGGGGGCATTTCCCGGCGTCGATGCCGAGGCGCGCGGACAGGCCGAAGCGATCGCGCGGTGCACTGAACGATGCCTGTCGCTGGGCGTGCCGCTGGTCGCCGTGATCGTGGGTGAGGGTGGATCGGGCGGTGCCGTTGCGTTGTCTTCGGCCAACCGCGTGCTGATGCTGGAACACGCCATATATTCGGTCATTTCGCCCGAAGGCTGTGCTTCGATCCTGTGGCGCGGGTCCGATCGCGCGCCCGATGCGGCAGAAGCAATGAAAATCACTGCCGCCGATCTGCTGCGCCTGGGTGTGATCCACCGCATCGTCTACGAACCGGTCGGCGGAGCACATCGCGATCATGACGAAGCCATCAGGCGCCTGTTGCTGGCATTGCGGTCCGAGCTCGACGGCCTGGTGTGCCAGACGCCTGACGATCTTCGCGCAGAGCGGAGCGCGTTCTTCGATCAACTGGGCAATCTGTAGCGCTGAACGGCGGCCAATTCCCGGGCCCGCGACGCACGCGCGGGTGGTGCCCGTTTGCTCGATCCCGGGCCAGCCGGCGATGCGTGCGGGCGACCAACCAATCCAATTCTGCAAGCCATCAGGGTCACAATTTTGAGGAGCGCCCTTTGAAGGGGTTGTTTTCGCAGCACATGCTGGCGGAGACGCCGGGATTCGAACCCTGGGTGCCCCATTCAGGGCACGACGGCTTCCAAATCCGACCGGCGCAAATACAGGTCAACGGGACCGACAATTTTCTCGCATATGCGGCATAATGGGCACGCAGCGTGACAAGAATCCGATCTCGACAGGTGGCGACCATTGTGATCTCATCCTCTGACGGCGAAGAAGCCATTGGCAGGGGGGACTGGTATCGGCATGGACAATCTAGCAAGAGTTGCGCTGCCGGTTATCGACCGACTGAGGATTGATAGTCTTGAAACCCACTTCGTTTCGCCGGAAGTGTACCGACGCGCTGATGTTGCGCAGCGTCAGGCCCGGCTGGCTCAGGTCGTATCTGGCCAGATCATCCCGCAGCTGCTGCGCCTGCATTCCGAGATCGTACCCGAAGCACCGCCGATCGAGCATGTGGTAGAAGCGCTGGCTCCGACCAGTGCCGATATCTCGGGCCTCGCAGACATCGTTCTGGGCAACGATCTTGAAGCAGCGCTTGCCTATGTCCTCGTGCTCCGCGACCGCGGCTTATCGATGGAATCGCTGTTCATCGAATTGCTGGAGCCTACTGCGCGTCATCTCGGCCACTTATGGGATAACGATGAATGCGATTTCATAGACGTCACTCTGGGCGTCGCAAGGCTGCAGAAGCTGTTGGCTACTTTTAACGATTCCTGCATGCTACCGGAGTTGGACGTGCGCCGTCATGTGCTGTTGGCAATGACACCGGGGGACCAGCACTATTTTGGCGCAACCATGGTCGAACGGTTTCTGCTGGCGGCAGGCTGGAGCGTGCAATCCGCCTTTGAACAAACCTCTGCACAGATTGCTCAGCTAGCGCGAACACACTGGCTCGCCGTCGCAGGTTTGACAGTCGGGTCGGAACGATCGCTCGGCCCTCTTGCGGAAACAATCAGTCTCATTCGCCAACAATCGGTCAACCCGGCGATTGGCATAATGGTCGGCGGCCCGATTTTTACCGAGAAACCTTCGCTAGCCCTTGACCTGGGCGCAGACGGTACCGCCGCCAACGCGCCTGCCGCCGTCTTGATGGCGCAAAAACTCTTCGATCTTATAGAGTTGAAGTCCGCCGCATGAACCGGATTTGCGGGCGCATGAGATACGGCAACGGACAAATCCAGACGTGCAGGCCGACCTGAAGCTTGGTGTGAATGCAGCGATCGGAAGGTACGCCACTCTAGCCGCCAATTGCGCGAGGAGCTGAACGGCTGGGACGCTTCAGCCATTCACCTGTTGACTGACCCGCGTGATCACGACAGCCGACCGCGCAAACAGCAGGATCGCCTCGGCCATGAGCCCTTAGAGGGGTTCTCGTAACAGCGGCGCAAAAAGTGCCGGGGAGTGTGCCAAACGTGGGGGTCATGCTGAAATTTCGAGGCTGAACGCCTACTTCCGGCTTTTTCACGGGAGGCGTGCTTTGGTCTGGAAGCTGGAATTGGTATGTTCAGATGATTGCGTGCCAATTGAGCGGATCATGGTCTGCGAACTTGGTGAGATTGTCGCGCCGGCTGATCTCGACGATGTCGGATTGGATCTCAGGACTTCCCATCGGATGATATGTAACCTGCAACGCGCGGTTATCGCAGTTCAGGAGCGGGCTCTCAAGAGCAAGGCGGTGCAAATGCGACAAGCGGATCCATCGATTTCGCTCAAGGACTATCGGCTTCGTTCGGTCCAGACCCTGTTCGGGACTTTGACCATACGGGTACCCAGACTCAGAAGGCATGGCTCACGACTCGCGCCACCTTGTCTATTTCGAAATTCAGCTCGATCCGGGATCGAATACCACGAGCTCAGAAGTCGCCTTGGCGCACTGATGAGTTATCGTGTGGCCGAGCGACTTATCAGTGATCTTTTTCCGTTCGCTGTAGGGCGCGCCTCGAGCACAACCCGGCGCCAGCTCTTGCGCAGAGCATCGCGTTTGGCTTCTGATTTTGGCTGATCTGACCCGCCCAATCGTGATGTGGCGCACTCCATCGATCTGGGTATCAATACGACCTTCGTGCGGAGCAACGCCGCTGATGGCCCGCGCCACCATGAGGTATTGATCGGCGTTGGCACCAACGATAGTGGCCAGGCGTTGAAAGTCGGTGCGGTGATTTCAGCGTCAGACACCCCGCACGAGTTGATCGAAAAAGCTCTCCACGAACTCGGGCAAGCTGCCGCCACCCAGATCACAACGTTCACCGACGGCGACAAGATGCTGCGGGGCTACTTGAAAAAGGCCGGCATTGCAGAAGACCCCATTCTCGACTGGCAGCATCTGT
>CAITOD010000538.1 GCA_903893935.1 uncultured Sphingomonadales bacterium | reverse complement strand
GCAAAGGCAGACGAACGAGACGACACAATTGATCCTGTAATTCGGGGCCAGTTGAAGCACGGTGCCGCGCGCTATAGCGGCAACAATTCGCGCAAGGCATGATAAATTTGCGACCGATCGGCAAAAGGTCGGGGAAAACCGGGCCGTTTCCGGGTGCGAAGGCCGCAAAAAGCGCTCAGATCGCGCGGGAAGCCGGTGCAGGAAAAGGGGAAATGGTGAAAACCGCGATCACCATTGTCGCCGATCTGCTGCGCTCGCTGGTGGTCAGCGGGCTTGCGACGATTGCCACGCTGCTGCTGATTGCAGCGGCGCTGGCGACTGCCGGCTACGGCGCGTGGCGCTGGTGGCGGGGCACGCGCGGCCCCTCTTGACCCCATGCGCCCGTCTGGGGCAAGCCGGTTGCAAGGCGCAACTTTCCTTCTCCCTGCCTGCTCATCATCCGCTCGCGAAAGGTCCCCCCGATGCAATATCGCCGCCTCGGCACGTCTGCCATTGTTGTGTCCGATATCTGCATGGGCACGATGACATTCGGCAGCCAGACCGACGAAGCCGCCGCCTTGCGCATTCTCGACCGCAGCTTTGAAGCCGGCATCGATTTCTACGACACCGCCGAAGGCTATCCGGTTCCACCCGATGCCAAATGGGTCGGCCGGACCGAGGAAATCGTCGGCAAATGGCTCAAGACCAAGCCGCGCGACGCGATCATTCTCGCCACCAAAGTTTCGGGGCCCAGCCATACCTGGTTCAGGAGCCCCTTGCGCCACGGCAAGACCGCGCTCGATCGCCGCAACATCACGGTCGCCATCGAAGCAAGCCTGACCAAGCTCGGCACCGACTATATCGATCTCTACCAGACGCACTGGCCCGATCACGACACCGCTTACGATGAAACCATGGAGGTGCTCGACGAACTGGTCCGCGCGGGCAAAGTGCGCGTGCCGGGCTGTTCGAACGAGACCGCCTGGGGGCTGATGAAATCGATCGCCGCCTCGGAAAAACTGGGGACGGTGCGCTATCACTCGATCCAGAACAATTTCAGCCTCAACAACCGCCGTTTCGAAGACGAGCTCGCGCAAGTCTGCCGCAAGGAAGGGGTCAGCCTGATCCCTTATTCGCCGATCGCCGGCGGCGTGCTGGCAACCAAATACAGCCAGGGTGCGCGGCCCGAAGGCGCGCGGTTTTCCAGCTATCTGGCGATGGGCGGACGGCAGGAAGCGATGGCGCGGCGGTTCGTCAACGACCAGTCGATCGCCTCGGCCGAACGCTTTGCCGCGATCGCTGCCGAACACGGGCTCGACCCGGTGACCTTTGCAGTCGCCTGGTCGAAACAGCATGACTTTGTTGCGTCAACGATTGTCGGAGTGAGCCGCGAAGACCAGCTCGATGCGATCTTCGCCGCCGCCGATCTGGTCCTGCCCGAAAGCGCGCTGAAAGCGGTCAACGCCGTCAGCCGCGAAATCAGGTATCCGATGGGATAAAGCGCATGGTGAATCAGCCGGCGAGCGCGTTCGGCAACATGTCGACCGCTCTCGCCAGCTCTTCATCCAGATGGCCAAGCAGATTGGTCCAGTCATGCAAGCCGCGGGGCGGTTCGGGCCCGTCGGATATCCCGCGCAAGCCCATCAGCGGCACATCGAACAGCGCGCAGGCGCGCGCCACGGCAAAAGTTTCCATATCGACCATATCGGCATCGACCGTCGCGTAAGCCGCACCCGACAGCACATTGCCGCCGGTCGACAGCCGTGCCGAAGCGATCGGCAGCGGCGCGCAGAGCGGCACATCGACCGGATGATCGACAAACGGTGTCACGCCTTTGACAAACCCGAACGGCGAGGCATCGATATCGCGCCACGACACGCTTGAGACCTGGAACACCTCGCCCAGCGGACAGACTTGCGAGCCGGCCGAACCGAGGCACACCACCAGATCGGGCCGCCGCCCCGCGCGTGACAGCGCCGTCAGCCCCAACGCAGTCTTCATCGCCGCTTCGATCGGGCCGACGCCGGTAAACAGCGGCGCAAAGCGCGCGCGCAAATGCGGGCCATATTCGGCTTCGGCGGCCATCACGAACAGCACGTGCCGTCCTGCCATCGACACCAGCGCGGGTTGCGTGTCGGGCATGGTCAACTGTTTGCCTCGCGTTTGAGATCATAGAGCACCTCGAGCGCGGCGCGCGGGCTCAGCGCGTCGATATCGAGCGTGTTCAGCTTCTCGCGCAAGGCATCGACTTTGTCTTCGGCGGCTTCGATCGCGGCGGCAAACAGCGGCAAGTCATCGAGCCCGGCGGCAAGGCCTCCGGTTGCAGCGCGGCCCTTTTCCAGCCGGTCGAGCACCGATCGCGCGCGCCGCAGCACCGATTGCGGCACCCCGGCGAGCCGCGCGACGGCGAGGCCATAGCTCTTGTCCGCGGGACCTTGCGCCAGTTCGTGGAGCAGCACGAGATCGCCTTTCCACTCGCGCGCCCGCATGTGGTGCAGCGAAAGCGACATGCAGGTTTCGGCCAGCCGCGTCAGTTCGTGATAATGCGTGGCAAACAGGCAGCGGCAGCGATTGACTTCGTGCACCGCCTCGACCACCGCCCAGGCGAGCGCAAGGCCATCGTACGTCGATGTGCCGCGGCCGACTTCATCGAGAATGACAAAGCTCGCCGGCGTCGCCTGCGCCAGAATGGCTGCCGTCTCGACCATTTCGACCATGAACGTCGAGCGCCCGCGCGCCAGATTGTCGCTCGCGCCCACGCGGCTGAACAGGCGGTCGACCACGCCGATCGTCGCGGTTTCGGCGGGCACAAAACTGCCCGCTTGCGCCAGCAGCACGATCAGCGCGTTCTGGCGCAGAAAGGTCGATTTGCCGCCCATGTTGGGCCCGCCGACCAGCCACAGCCGGTCTTCGGGCGCGAGCCTGCAATCGTTGGCGACAAACCGTTCGCCGCGCGCAGCCAGCGCCGCTTCGACCACCGGATGGCGCCCGCCGGCGATCTCCAGCACCGGCTCGGCGACCACGCGCGGCAGGCTCCAGCCGCCTTCGGCCGCGCGTTCGGCCAGCCCTGCGGCCACGTCGAGCCGCGCCAGGGCGGCGGCGGTGCGCGCAATCGCTTCGCGCGCGGCGACGGCGTGCGCGGTCAGGTCTTCGAAATGCGCGTCTTCGGCGGCGAGCGCGTGCCCGCCCGCTTCGGCAATCCGGCTCGCTTCCTCGTGCAGCGCCAGCGCGTTGAAGCGCACCGCGCCCGCCATTGTCTGGCGGTGGGTAAAGCCGCTGTCGGGCGCCATCAGCCGGTCGGCGTGGCGCGCGGGCACTTCGATGAAATAGCCGAGCACGCCGTTGTGGCGGATCTTGAGCGCCGCGACCCCGGTCTCATCGCGATATTTCGCTTCGAGCGCGGCAATCGCACGGCGCGAATGGCTGGCCATGCGGCGCAATTCGTCGAGTGCTGCATCATAGCCTTCGGCGATGAACCCGCCCTGCCCGCGTTCGGTCGGTGGCGCCGGCACCAGCGCGCGGGTGAAGAGATCGACCAGCGCGCCGTGCCCGCGCAAATGCGGCAGCAGCGCGCGCGCGAGGCCGGGCAAGTCGCCCGCCGTGCCGATCAGGTCGGCCAGCCGCGCCGCTTCGCCCAGCCCGTCGCGCAACTGGCCCAGATCGCGCGGCGAGCCGCGCCCCGCCACCACGCGCCCGATCGCGCGGCCGATATCGGGTGCGGCGCGCAGCCGCGCGCGCACATCGCCGCGCAGCAAAGGATCGTCGTGCAGCCAGCTGACCAGTTCGAGCCGGTCACGGATCGCGGCACTTTCGGTAAGCGGTGCCGACAAGTCTTCGGCGAGCAGCCGCGCGCCCGCTCCGGTCACGCAGCGATCGACCGCCTCGACCAGACTGCCGCGCCGCCCGCCGCCCGACGCCACGGTCACTTCGAGGCTGGCGCGGGTCGCCTCGTCCATCGCCATTGTCGCTTCGACCGCGCGCGCCTGCGGCGGCAGCAGAAACGGCAGGCGCCCGCGCCCGACATGATCGAGATAGGCGATCAGCCCCGCCGCCGCCGCGAGCATCGCGCGCGAAAACGCACCAAACCCGTCGAGCGTGGCGACGCCGTGAATTTCGCACAGCACGGCCTCGCCGCGTGCCGCATCGAACGTGCGCACCGGGCGCGGCACCGCGTGATCGGGCACCGCCAGCCCTTGCCCGGCGGCGGCTTCGGACACGATCGTTTCGCTCGCCCCGATCCGCGCAAGCGCTGCGCCCAGCGCATCGGGCGCGCAGTGTTCAAGCTCCATCCGCCCGGTCGAAATGTCGCACGCGGCGAGCCCGACCTGGTCCCCCACCAGGCACAGTGCGGCAAGCACATTGGCGCGGCGCGGTTCGAGCAGCGCTTCTTCGGTCAGCGTGCCGGCGGTGACAAACCGCACGATGTCGCGCGCGACCAGCGCTTTCGAGCCGCCGCGCTGCCGTGCCGCCTCGGGCGTTTCGACTTGTTCGGCAATCGCCACGCGGCACCCGGCGCGGATCAGCCGGGCGAGATAGCCTTCGGCCGCGTGCACCGGCACCCCGCACATCGGGATCGCGCTGCCGGCGTGTTCGCCCCGGCTGGTAAGCGCAATATCGAGAATCTGGCTGGCGGCGCGCGCATCGTCGAAGAACAGCTCGAAAAAATCACCCATCCGGTAAAACAGCAGGCAGTCTTCCGCCTGGGCCTTCAGCGCCAGATATTGCGCCATCATCGGAGTTGGGGCATTGGTGCTCACAGCACCGGGGGCTAAACCAGAATTCGGCGCGATCAAACCATGCACGGTCAGGATATCGACAATTTGCGCGACGCCATTTTGCAAAGCGCCAATTTGGAAATCGGAAATTGGGCAGTGCGCCAATGACGCCTGATGTGGCGCGCCCAGGGCCACCGGTCTGGTCGATGGCGTTTTGGTCGACCGCATTCTGGCCCTTGCGCGGGAAAACCAGCCTGCTGCCCTGGCTGAGCTGGCCCGGCATTGCACTGATCGTGCTGATGCTGTGCCTGCCGTTCACGCTGGTCGAAGTGCCGCCGCTGATCGACATTCCCGGCCATATGGGCGCCGCCGCGATCGAGGCGGCCG
>CAITOD010000537.1 GCA_903893935.1 uncultured Sphingomonadales bacterium | reverse complement strand
TGGCCGATCGCATGGGGCTTGACGTGTGGGAAGTGATCCGGCTGGCCAACCGCCATCCGCGCGTCAATATCCTGCAACCCGGTCCCGGCGTCGGCGGCCACTGCATCGCGGTCGACCCCTGGTTCATCGTCCATGGCGCGCCCGACCAGACCCCGCTGATCCGCACCGCGCGCGGCGTCAACGATGCCAAGATGCACCACGTGATCGAACGCGCGGTTGCCCTTGTCGAAGCGCACCCGGCGGCCAAAATCGCCTGCCTCGGTCTCGCTTTCAAAGCCAATATCGACGATTTCCGCGAAAGCCCGGCGCGCTTCGTCGCCGCGCGCATCGCCCGCCGGTTTGGCGCGCGCGTCAATATCGTCGAACCTTATGCCAGCGAACTGCCGATCGAATTCACCGACACCGGCGCCAGCCTGATCGACATCGATTCCGCGCTCGAAACCTGCGACGTGCTGATCGTGCTGGTCGATCACGACGTGTTTCGCGTGGTTCCGCTGGCCGAACGCGCGGGCAAAGCGGTCTATGACACCCGCGGCATCTGGCCCGATCAGCCCGGCGAGACGGCGGGGCTGGGGTTGCGGCTGGCTAGCTGAGATCAGTCCCGCGCAAACGCGCAAACGCGTCACCCCTGACTTGATCCACGGTCCCGCTTGCTCCTTCGCGCAGCCATAATGTGCCGGACGACAGACGAACGCCGCTACAACACCATCGCTTACGTCCCGGCCGGCGCGGGGTGGGCGTAAAACGGCATCAAGCGTTTCAGGATCGCGTCGGTCGGGATAACCGCCCAGGGCACAGCGCGGTACTTTTCCGGCAGGTTGGCGCCATCGACAAAATCGAGCGCCATGATGGTGTCATAGCCATTGTGGAGCGTGTTGTTGACAAGATGGTGCGTGGTCGTCCGGCTGCGGATGACGATCGCGGTCTTGCCCTGATGACGGGCGTCGAGCGCAGCGTTGATCAGGATCACTTCGTCAATCACCGCCGGCATGTTGACTTCGTTCGCGCAGCGATAGCTGACGATCCCTTCGCCTTCGGCGGTGTGGCTGCACTGGCCCGGGTTGGCCCATTTGAAACCCGCGTAATCGGCACCGCGATAGAACCCCTGCGGTACAAGTGTATACCGCTCGGGATAAAACAGCGCGCGTTCGATCTTGGTCGGATCGGGCGGCAAATTCTTGGTCAGCACTTCGAGCGCGTGGTCTCTGAAATAATCGGCCATTTTCTGTGTGCTGTCCGACAGCGGGCCTTTGGTCTTGGCCAGCCGGATCAGATCGAGCCGGATATCGAGCGGGACATCGGTGGGCAGCTTGGCGAGCAACGCGCTGGTATCGGCAGGCGCCGCGGCGAGCATGGTTTTGCGAAGCGCGATATAGTCGGTCCATTTGTCGAGCTGCGCTTTGGTCGCCAGCATGGCCTGCCGCGTGCTGATTGCCTGCGAACGTTCCCCGGCTTCGCGGCGGCCTTCGGTTGCGCCTGCGGCGAGGGGGGTGGGTTCGGCCGGCGTGTGCGCGGCAAGATACGCCGAGGCCGCGGCCAGCACGGCTTCGGCCTGTGCCGATTTGCCGAGCGTGGAGAGGGCATAAGCCTGATGGCCCTCGAGATCGGGCATCATTTTCAGATTGCGCGATGCGAGATAGCTGTCGCTCAAAACGCCATAGAGTTCGGTAACCAACTGATAATTGCCATCGAGCGCGGCTTTCAGGAACATTGTCCCGCGCCAGCCCGGGTTTTCGCGCGCGAGCGTCGGCAACACGTCCTGACCATCGGGCAATCTCGCGTTCAAGCCATAGAACGCCGGAGCTGCGGCCAGCAGTTGCGTGACATCGGGCCGGGCATCGGCGACTGTCTGGAACAAGGCTTTGGCCTTTTCACCGTCTTTAGCCTGCGCCGCGCCAAATGCCGCAACCAGTGTGATGTCGAGGCCCAGGCTGCGCGCGAGGGCGTCGTCGTGCCCTGCTTCGGCAAGTGCCTTGCTGGCTGCGTCGAGATCGGCGGTTACGCCGGCCGCATCGCCGGCAACCGTGCGATGCAAGGCGCGATAGAGCAGCAAATGCGCCCGCCGCGCCGGAAACCCTGCGCCTAGCGCGGTGTCAGCCAAAGCGCGCGTGCAGGCTTCGGCCCCGGCAGAGCCCAGCACCGGCAGTTTGGGATAGCGTATCTGCGGATGGACACCGTGATCGAACATTACCGCGTGGTTGATCTGGTTCATTTCGTCCGACTGTCCGTCGATACGACCAAAACCATCGCAAAGCAGGAAATTCTGGTACTCGGTGGTCCCCGCGAAATGGCCCGAGGCGGCATCGACCACGGCGAATGGCGGCGGCCCCGCTTGTCCGCCCGCGTAAACCGGGACATAGACAAACGTGCCATGGGCAAGCGCCTGGGTGGTGCCGAGCAGCAGTGCCGCGGTTGCCATCAGAATTTTGCGCATCGATTTCCCCGGCCCTTGCTCCAATACACGCAATATATAGCTGCTCATTGTTAGCAGCGCATCCCGTTATTCAATGACCAGCAATGTCGATAGTCATGTCTTTCAAGCCGGTGATCCGCGCCTCGATGATCGCGCCGCGGCAAGCGGCAAAGTGGAATACCTGGCCTTCGCGACCGAATTGGCCATTGGCCCAGAACTGGCAGGATGCATCGCGGAACTTCAGCCAGGCGCGTTGCTCTTCGAGCATCTGCGCGCGGCTTTGCGGGTCGCCGAGCGCGGCATAAGCCTTTTTCCAGACGACATTGAGCTCGCCATCCAGACGTTTGAGATAATCGATGCCGCAGCTGGCCCAGTCAGGATTGGTCACCGTGCTGTTGACGCATTTTTGCCATTCATCAGATGCAGATGGAGCATTAGCCATCAACAAAGCACCGGATAGCAGAACCAGTACCGCCATTACACATTCTCCCTCGCCGGAAGACGTTAAGGCGTTTGCGCAGCCAGATGCAAGGCAACGCCGGCAAAACGAAGCGGCGAGGTGTGTGCTCAGTCCTCGCCCTGTGCGGCCAGCCAGCGGGCGCGGATCTTGGTCGACGTGTCGCGGCTGCCGTCGTGGGTCCAGCCCGGCTCGCGCAGCAGGTAGCCGGGTTTGGCGTACCAGGGCGCGCGCCACAGGTCGCGGGCGATGGCGACCCATTCGTGGAAAGCGACAGTGAGGATCGAGAACGTGCCGAGCTGGTGGACGATGCCGTAGCGGACGGGGTCGTCCTCGCGTTCCGGGGTGAACGTGCCGAACAGGCGGTCCCAGATGATGAACACGCCGGCGTAGTTGCGATCGAGGTAGCGGGGGTTGGTGGCGTGGTGGACGCGGTGGTGCGAGGGGGTGTTCATCACCGCTTCGAACCAGCGCGGCATGCGGCGGATCGCTTCGGTGTGGATCCAGAACTGGTAGATGAGGTTGATCGCACCGACGGTCAGCAGCATGCCGGGCGCGACGCCTGCCAGCGCGGGCCAGATGCGGAAAGCGAAGCTGAAGGCGGGGAAGCCGGTCCAAGTCTGGCGCAGCGCGGTCGACAGGTTGTAGTGCTGGCTGGAGTGGTGGTTGACGTGGCTGGCCCAGAACCAGCGCACGCGGTGCGCGGTGCGGTGGAACCAGTAGTAATTGAAATCATCGAGGAAGAACACGGCGATCCAGGTCCACCAGGTAACGGGCACGGTGGCGACGCGGTGCGCATAGAGCCAGCCGGCGGCCAGCGCGATCGCGCCGGCGACCAGCGCGCCCATCACGGTGCTGCCGAGGCCCATCAGCAGCGATGTGAGCGAATCGCCCGGTTCGTAAGCGGTCGGCGCGTGGCGTGCGGCCCAGACCATTTCGACGACGATCGCGAGCACGAACAGCGGCACCGCAAAGGGCACGATATCAAGGCCCGCAGTGGCGGCGCGCTGGGCGAGGTCGGCAACGAGCGAGGGGGTCATACTGTATGGTCCTGGCTTTCGAGCCGGCGCAGGCTGGCGGCCCAGATCTGCGCCTCGCCGCCGAGATCGAGCGTGAGCGTGCCGAACTGGCGGTCGCCGGTTTCGAGCGTGAGCGTGTGGCGGTCGAGCCGGATGCCGGCGTGCGAGGTGAGTTCGGTGCCGACGAAGCGCGCGCCGTGGCGGCGGATCAGCAGCACGCGGCCCTGGGAGTTGCGCACCAGCGCGCCGATGCGGGCGCGATCGAGCGTGATGTCCTGCGCGTCAAAGCCGGTTTCGGTCGCTTCAGCGAGCCGGGCGGCGTGGGCGGCATCGGCGATCCGCACATCGCCGCCGAGTTTGAGCGCGCGCGCGAGCAGATAGAGCGCGAAGACCAGCACCAGCGAAACGAGCGCCTGCGCGACGATTGGCAGAACGGGGCCAATATCGGGCCGCGCCATGAGGGTGGCGACCGCTTCGGCAAGTTTTCCGCTCATGCCTGCGGTCCGCTGGCCCCCGCTGCGGCCAGCATATCGATCTGCGCGCGGATCGGCGACACGTCGTAGCCGGCTTGCGCGGCTTTGGCGGCGATCGTGTCCGGGCTGATTCCGGCGCGCGCCTGGGCGAGCGCCCACAGCAGCGTGGAGCGGGTGCCCGACCGGCAATAGGCGAGCACCGGCGCGTCGCCGGCGGCGTGGAGCGCGGCGTCGAGCGCTTCGATCTGGTTGAGCGAGAACCCGGCGTGGGTGACGGGGATCGCAACATAGGCGATGCCCGCCGCCGCGGCGGCCGCAGCGATCGCGTCGCCCGGAGTCTGGTCGGCGGATTCGCCTTCGGGACGGTTGTTGACGATCAGGCCGACGCCGAGTGCTTTGGCGGTCGCGACGTCGTCGATGGTGATTTGCGGGCTGACGAGCGTGCAGTCGTCGATTTTGCGGAACATGTGCGAGCCTTTTGGTGCCGTGCCGATGATTTGGGCCTGGGGACCGCCTAGCGCGTTAAGCGCATGAAGGAAACCACAACACGTTGCCTGCGCGCATCGGCAAGGAAGCCACACTTTGCGCGTTGAATGCTTTTTTCAAGTCGATTCCGTTCGCGATTCATGATTTTGTGGTCTATAGTCCGGCTGCAATGGACTAAGCCGGCCTTCGTGACTGGTAAGGATACTTTGTCGTGCCGCCGGCCTCCGCGTCCGGCCTGCGGTGCCGAGGAACGTTGGGGCGGACATAAGGTTTATTGATTTCTATGGGTTTTGATAGAGGGCGGCGTCGCGGACGCGACAAGCGCGACGGTTTCGGCGAAGACAATTTCGATCCCTACGGTGGTTTCGGCG
>CAITOD010000536.1 GCA_903893935.1 uncultured Sphingomonadales bacterium | reverse complement strand
GTATTTTCATAATAGTACAACAATTATGTCTACTTCTGTCTGCACTGAATTTCTCAAATCTGGTCCACATTTCAGTAGCAGGATCGGGCATCGGACAAGTGCTGGCGGGGGTGGCGACCCATGCCTTTCAATGGCACTGGCCCAGTCTGGGGCTGGGCATCGCCGCATTGGTCGCGCTGGTCGGGTTGCGCCGGGTGCCGGGCATTCCGGCGACGTTGATCGTGATGGCGGCGGGCATTGCGCTGGGGTCGGTCGGGCCGCTGGCGCATCTGGGCATCGCGCTGGTCGGGCCGACGCCGATCGCTATGCCGCATCTGGCGCTGCCCATGAGCCTCGATGTGTGGGGCCGCGTGGCGCAGCTCGCGGCGCCGCTGACGCTGATCATCTTTGCCGAAAGCTGGGGGACGATCCGCGGCCTCGCGCTGGCGCACGGCGACGATATTTCCGCCAACCGCGAATTGACCGCGATCGGGCTTGCCAATGGGGCGGCAGCCCTTGTCCAGGGCATGCCGATCGGTGCCGGGTTTTCGATCGGTTCGGCCAATGCCGCGTCGGGCGCGCACAGCCGCGTGGCCGCCGCGGTGGCAAGCCTTGCCACGCTGGCGCTGGTGCTGCTGGCCGGGCCGCTGATCGCGCGCATTCCCGAGCCGGTGCTGGCAGCCGTGGTGATCGCGGCGCTGATCCACGCGCTCGACCCCGCGCCGATCGCGCGGCTGTTCGTGCTGCAGCGCGACCAATGGGTGGCGTTTGCCGCCACGGTCGGCGTGCTGCTGTTCGGCGTGCTCAACGGCATGCTCGCGGCGATCGCGCTGTCGCTGGCGCAATTGCTCTATCGCTGGTCGCATCCGGTCACCAGCGAGCTGGGCCAGGTCGGCACCAGCCACGATTTCGTCGATATCAGCCACCATGCCGATGCCGTGCGCATCCCGGGCGTGGCGATCTATCGCCCCAATGCGCCGCTGTTTTTTGCCAATGCCGAAACCGTGCTGCGCGACATCGGCCGCGCGGTGCACGCCAGCGGCGCGCATGTGCTGATCCTGAGCCTTGAAGAAAGCGACGACCTCGATGCCACCGCGCTCGATGCGCTGGAGGAATTTGCGCAAGGGCTGCACCGCGCCGGCTGCCGGCTGATCCTGGCACGCGCGCACGACCGCGTGCGCGGCGTGCTGGCGGCGGCCGGGTTCTGCGCGCTCAACGATACCAGCACGTTCAGCGTCGCCGATGCGGCGAAAGCGGCGATTGCAGCCTGAACGATTTCGCGCGACACCCCATTCCTGTCTGCAACCCGTCGGGAGACTTCGCACCATGGCCTTGACCCACCCCGTTCACCCGATCCTCCATCCGGTCCGGATCAAGGATCTGCGCCCGACGCAAATGACCGTCGGCATGCGCGAAGTGGCGATGAAGCGCGAGGAGTGGCGCAACCGGCCGCGCAATTCCGAAGGCAAATTTCTCGGTTCGCACATGGTCCCGGCGGTGATCGGCCCCGATGGCGAGCCGTGGATTGTCGATCACCACCACCTTGCGCTGGCAATGCACCTCGAAGGCGTGGCCGAAGTGATGGTCTCGGTGATCGCCAGGCTCGATACGCTGCCCAAAAAGCGCTTCATGGCGTTTATGGATGCGCACAACTGGCTGCATCCCTATGATGCCAAAGGGCGCCGCTGCGAATTCGACGATCTGCCGCAACGGCTGAGCGATCTCGCCGACGATCCCTATCGCTCGCTCGCGGGCGAAGTGCGCGCGGCCGGCGGCTATGCCAAGTCGCCCACGCCTTACACCGAATTCCTGTGGGCCGATTTCTTCCGCGACCGGATCAAGCGGGACCATCTGACCGACCACTTCGCGCGCTGTGTCGAAGAGGGCACCAAGCTCGCCCGCGACCGCGAGGCGCGCTATCTGCCCGGCTGGGCAGGCGTGGACAGCGAAAGCTAATCGCCCGCAAAAGCCGGACAATCGGCTTCGTCGGCGCAGTAGCGGCGGTAGGCGGCAACCCAGTCGGAGGTGAACGCGGCTTGCGCCTCGCGCAGCGGCATCCGCGATGCGCCAGGCGGCGGGTCGCAGACCAGCCGATAGAGCCGGTATTCGAGCCGGTCTTTGGCCCAGGCGTTCATCCCGCTGCCAAGGCGGCTTTCGGGCCACAAGTTGGCCGGTGTGTCGCGCCCGCCGAGGCCGAGCGGAACGAGGTGATCGATTTCCCAGCTCTGCCCGCGATCGTGCGGGTTGGTCACGCGGTATTCGGCGAAAACCTCGTCCTTGGTGGCGCGCGAAGTGTGCCGCGCCGCCTTCGAGTAAGTAAGATCGCCGCCGCGCTGCGGCGGATCGCCCGGCGCCCAGTCGTGCGCGCAGATATCGGCATCGGTTACCGCCGGATCGACCGCGCCGGGCGTCAGCCTGCGGTCGGGCAAAGCCGCAACGGGCGGTTCTGCGGGCACGACCGGCGCACGATGCGCGAGCATCCATGCCGCGGCGATGACAAGCGCAATGCCGATCAGCAGCAAGGCGATTGCCAAAGGCGCGAGAGTCATCGGCCCCTGATCAGGATTTCGGCCAGGATCTTGGCGCAAGGTGCGTACTCCGAATGCGATTCAGGCGCAGCGACACCGTGTCCTTTGCGCGTGTCTGTGCCCGGCGGCGCGGATTGGCATGGCTGATAGGTCCATAGGGGCCCGACCGTCCGATGCCACGTTTGGACAGCAGGGCCAACAAGGGGTTCGCCATGCCTCGCC
>CAITOD010000535.1 GCA_903893935.1 uncultured Sphingomonadales bacterium | reverse complement strand
CTGGATCAACGCGATAATCCCAGATATGTTCCGCCAGAAAAAGTCCGACTTCGAGCGTCTCGGCGCCACCACTCTCGTTGGAAAGGCAAAGGTCGAGGCGCTGAATGTGTCCGCCCGCCGTGGCAATCAACTGCCCCCGCCGGGTTTCCAGAATTTCGATTCCGTATTGCGGTTGATCGCGCCACATTTTAAGACCATCATGAAAACCGGGAGTTTCGATGGCCACGCCGCCCGACAAAAGTTCGCTGCTTGCGGAAGCCGTTGCTGAACGCGCCAAATCCTTTCCATCCGTGTTGCGATGGTTTGGCAGGAAGCAGCCATTCTCCAGCAATCGTTGCTGAATTTCGCCGATGTCGTGGGTGACGATTTCATCAAAGCTGTGTCCGCGCTTCAATCCAATCACCGCGGCGATGCCCGCTGCCTCGCCCATCAAGGCGGTCGTGCCCATCACCCGCACCGTGCCAAGCGCGGCGTGCGTCACACTTACGTTGCGTCCGGCCATCATCAAGTTGTCACAGTCCTTCGCCAGTAAAATTCGCAGCGGGATGCCGTAAGGCCCGCAATAAGACAGCGCGGAGTAATCACTGAAGGTGTTGTATTCACCTTCGGGTCCGTCGGCGGCCGCGGATGGCTCGGAAGTTTTTGCCAGCAAACCGCCCGGGGTGTGCAAATCGACGAACCAACCCCCAAAGGCGATTTCATCCGGAAACACGGTTTTGTTAAGTATGTCGTGCTCGGTCATGAAGTAACGGCCATTGATGCGGCGGCTCTCGCGTTTGCCGGGTACCTGGCCTATCCAGTCGAGCGCATAGTTGCGGACCAAATCCATCGTCTTGGGATCCTTGTTCTTCATCCAATCCCACACCCCAAGTGCATGGCGCGTCAGTTCGTGACGAATCGTCTCGGCATCGTAAATCGTGTGATACGGCACCCCAATTTCCAGCCACCAAAAGCCGCCGCGTTTTTCTTTCGGCAACCGGCCCTGGTCGTAAAAATAACTCGCATCCTCGTGCTTAACCGCCCAATCAGGCGCCTTGAAGGGAGCGGGCGAGCCCGTGTCGCGAGCCAGAAAGTGAATGGAATTTCCCATCGTGTCGCTGCTCGCCTTCACGGGCGCATGCGGCTCGTTGAATTCGTCGCGGCCTTCGGACCCCATGCGCCACGAACAGCCTGCCTTGTCCGCCACCATGCCGTCACCAGTGCAATCAATGAATATTTTTCCTTCCAGCCGCAATTCCGTCTCCGCATTTTGAATCACGGCCACCACGGCGGAGAGGTTGCGCTGGTCGCGCATGATGACGCCGCGAATGTCCGTGTTCAAATGCAGCCAGAGATTCGGTGTGGTCTGCGCCAGGTCGTAAAGCACCATGTCCCACACGCTGTTCGTCCAGCCGTTCTCGTAAATCTCGGCGTGGTTCCGGGCGCGTTCCTCAATGAGCGCCTCGCTGATGATCCCCGTCTCGCGCGCATACGCGTGAAACGCCGCCGCGCCGTGGGGCGTCACGCCGATCTCGGATGAACTGTTGCCGCCGAGCACGGGGCGATTTTGAATGAGACAGGTTCTTGCTCCGTTGCGGGCCGCGGCCATGGCCGCGCAAAAACCCGCTAGTCCTCCACCACAGATGACGACATCGTAATTTTCGTTTCTCACTCGCATAACAATTCAATTTGTATTCACCCGCCTGCGCAAATTCCAAAGCAGCAGCACCGCGGCCGGGTAAAGCGCCGCCATAATATAAAAGCAGTCATTGTAACTGCCGTGGTCAATCACCGAGGCGACCGCCTTGTTCATGAAAAATCCGCCTAGGGCGCTGCCACAGGCAATAACACCAAAGGCCGTGCCAAGCATGCGTTGCGGCACGAGGTCGACGGCCAGTGACGTGATGTTGCCCAGCCATGCGGTGGCCGCGCAGGCGGCCACCATCGCGATGATAACGGTGGTCATGACCGTTGGCGCATGCGGCACTAGGCCAATGAGCGGTGCGAGACACGCGGTGCCCAGCATGACCCGGAGGCGAGCCGCGGAGGCTGGGCTGCCTCCCTTCACGAGTCTCCCGGACAGAAATCCTCCAAGCGTGTAGCCCATCGTCGCCGCGGCAAAAATCATCCACATAATGGCCACCCCTTTCTGGTCCAAGCCCCGGACATCCCGGAGATATTTTGGAAACCAGAACTGGAAAAAGTACCACACCGGGTCGGTGATGAGTCGCGCCATCATCAATTGCCATACCAGCGGCTCGCGCAGGACCCTCTGCCACAAGGCGAATTCCGAGCCCTTGGGCTCCGCCCCGGCCGCCTTCGTGACGGCGAGATTGTTGGCGAGAAATTGCCTTTCCCTGTCCGTCATGTGCGGATGGGACGCGGGGCTTTTATAAAGCCAGAGCCAGAGAAGCAGCCACAACAAAGCCATGGCTGGCGTTACGGCAAAAACCCAGCGCCAGCCAAACCGGTCCGCAATGAGCGCGACCATCACCGGGGCGATGGTCGCGCCAATCGCGCCGCCGGCGCTGTAAAGACCCACGGCCATCGCCCGCTCCGAGGCCGGAAACCACTCGGAGACCGCCTTGGGCGAGGCGGTGTAGCAACCAGCCTCGCCGAGGCCAAGCATAAAGCGGAGACCGCAAATTTGACCAAACGACCGCGCCATTCCAGTAAAAGCATTGGCAATCGTCCACCACGCCACGAACAACGCGAGACTCCAACGCACGCCAAGTTTGTCAACGAGCCGGCCCGACAACAGATTCGCAACCGTGTAGGCGGCCAAAAAATAATTAATGATGCTCGCATATTGCTGGTTTGAAATCTCCAGGTCCTTTTGAATTGTCGTCGCCAGCAGGCCGAGGATATTGCGGTCGACATAGTTCAGCAACGCCGCCAGAAACAGCGCAAGGGCCAGCAGCCAGCGAAGGTTGGGAACTTTGATAACCATTGATTTATTGTTGTTCCCAGAATTCCCAGGCGAGATCCGGCAGGCGCGTTGAAATCGTGCCACCTTTCATGGCATCAATTTCAACGCCCATGAAATTTTTACCCGCGTCCTCGGGTGTGTAACGAAAACCTTTGAAAGTCACCTCGCGCAAGCCGGTGGCAATTCTGCAAGTGTGTTCCTGGAAACAGCGATTGGAAACCACAATGGTTAATTTGCCATCCGGCCTTTTAAAGGCCAAAGCTCGTACGTCTTTATCCACCAACCCTTCTTGGATGGCGACCGCCCGGCAGTCCCACGGCATGTGACGCACAAAACTGCCGACCGCATTCCAATTATAGGGGTTCCATGTCCAGCCG
>CAITOD010000534.1 GCA_903893935.1 uncultured Sphingomonadales bacterium | reverse complement strand
GCTTCGACAGGCTCAGCACGAACGGGGGTGGGTAAATACACGAACCGACACGCGGGAATGACGGGAAGCTCAATAATCAGTGCCCCGCCCCCTTGAGCGCGTCCGCCACCACCGGTTCGGTCGCCTTGACGATCGCCGCCACGCCCGCGCGGTTGGGGTGGATGTGGTCTTCGAGCAGCAGCGCGTTGTTGCCGATCACCGCTTGCAGGAAGAACGGCACCAGCGCGGCGTGGTGTTCGCGCGCCAGTTGCGGCCAGATCGGGTTGAACGCGCGCGCGTAATCGGGGCCGAGATTGTGCCCGGCGAGCATGCCGGTCAGCAGCACCGGGATATGCCGCGCTTCGATCGCGCTCACGATCGCTTCCATATTGGCGCGCGTCTGCGTCGGCGGCAGCCCGCGCAACATGTCGTTGCCGCCCAGCCCCACCAGCACCAAGGCAGGCTTCTTCGGCTGGTTGTCGAGCGTGAAGGCCAGCCGCTGCAGCGCCGCCGCGGTGGTATCGCCCGAGACCCCGGCGTTGATCACGCGCGCGGGCACGCGGCGCGATTGAGCGCGGCTTCGAGCTGCGCCGGATAGCCATCGTCGGGATCGAGCCGGTAGCCGGCATACAAACTGTCGCCGAATGCCACCACCAGCGGCGCATTGGCGGGCACCGGGGGACGCGGAAGCTTCGCATCGTCATCGGCCGGACCGACCATCGCGGCGTCGGGCGGCGCTTCGCGGCCTTCTTCGCGCGGCGGCGACGGGTGGCACGCACCAAGACCCAGGAGCAGCAGAATCGGAAGCAGGAAACGCATGGGCAGCCTTTACGGGGAACTTGCGGTGCATGCCCAATCTATGCGACCTAGCGGCCGTGACAAGCTCCCCCCCCATTATCACGGCAAACGCCCTCACGCTCGTGCTGGGCGAGGGCGAAGGCCGCGTGACCGTGCTCGACCGCATCGACCTCGCCGTGATGCAAGGCGAAACCCTGGCGCTGCTCGGCCCCTCGGGTTCGGGCAAATCCTCGCTGCTGGCGGTGCTGGCGGGGCTCGAGCGCGCGGGCAGCGGGTCATTGCAGGTGGCGGGCGAGGATTTTTCGGCGCTCGACGAAGACCAGCTGGCGACCGCGCGACGCGGACGGATCGGCGTGGTGCTCCAGGCGTTCCACTTGCTGCCGACGATGACCGCGCAGGAAAACGTCGCGACTCCGCTCGATCTCGCCGGCGTTGATGGCGCGATGGAGCGCGCGCGCGACGAACTGGTCGCGGTCGGACTCGGCCATCGGCTGCACCATTATCCGGCGCAATTGTCGGGCGGCGAACAGCAACGCGTGGCGATCGCGCGCGCGCTCGCGCCCGCGCCTTTGCTGCTGTTTGCCGACGAGCCGACCGGCAATCTCGACCATGCGACCGGCGATGCGGTCGCCGACTTGCTGTTTGCGCGCGCGGCCGCTGCCGGGGCGACGCTGATCATGGTCACGCACGACGAAGCGCTGGCGCGCCGCTGCCGCCGGATCGTGCGGCTCGCCGACGGACGCGTGACCAGCGACGAACGGGTCGCATGACCCGGCTGTCGTGGCGCCAGGCCTGGCGGATCGCGCGGCGCGGGCTCGACTGGCGGTTTCAGGGCCTGCGGTTGCTGGTGGTGTGCCTCGTGCTCGGCGCCGGCGCGCTGGCCGCGATCGGCACGCTGACCGGCGCAATCCAGCACGAGCTGGTGACGCGCGGCAGCATGACGCTGGGCGGCGATGCCGAATTTTCGGTGTCCGAACGCCCCGCCACCGCGCGCGAATATGCCGCCATCGCGCGCGCCGGCCGCGTCTCGTCCG
>CAITOD010000533.1 GCA_903893935.1 uncultured Sphingomonadales bacterium | reverse complement strand
GATCGCGCGGCTGCGCGCCGAAATCGGCCGCCCGGTCACGGTGATCGCGACCGGCGGGCTGGCGGTGCTGTTTCACCAGCATACGACGATTTTCGACCATGTCGAAACCGACCTCACCCTTGACGGGCTTGCCCTCTTGGCCGAACGGGTCCAGCGGTAAATGAAGCGGTCGGGCGATCGCGCTCTCAATCTGATTCAGGAATGTGTGTGAAGCCAGGTAAGGAATTGCTGTTTTGCGCGCTCGGTGGTTCGGGCGAAATCGGAATGAACGTCAACCTCTACGGCTGTAACGGCAAGTGGCTGATGGTCGATCTGGGCATGACGTTTGCGGACCCGTGGTATCCCGGTGTCGATCTGGTGTTTGCCGATCTCGAATTCATCGAGGAACGCAGCGACGATTTGTTGGGCATCGTGCTGACGCATGCGCACGAAGACCATATCGGCGCGGTGCCCTATTTTGCGCAGGATCTGGGCGTGCCGCTCTATGCCACGCCGTTCACCGCGCGACTGGTGCATGAAAAGCTGGTCGAAGCGGGCATCGACAAGGACGTTGAACTGCGCGTGATCCGGAACGATGGCTCGCTGTCGCTCGGGCCGTTCGATATCCGCTATGTGCCGCTGGCGCATTCGATTGCCGAAGGCAATGCGCTGGTGATCGACACACCGTATGGCCGGGTGTTCCACACCGGCGACTGGAAGCTCGACGATGCGCCGCAGATCGGCGAGCCGGCAACGCCCGCCGAACTGACCGCGATCGGCGACACCGGCGTGCTCGCGCTGGTGTGCGATTCAACCAATGTGTTCAATGCGCGGCCGTCGGGGTCCGAAGGCGCAGTGCGCGACGGGCTGCTCGAAACCGTGGCCGGGCTCAAAGGCCGGCGCGTGGTGGTGACGACCTTTGCATCGAATGTCGCGCGGTTGCAGACGCTGGCGTGGGTCGCCGGGCAGACCGGGCGGCGGCTGGTGGTGGCCGGGCGCTCGCTCGACCGGATCATCGCCGCGGCCAAAGCGACCGGTTACCTCAAGGATTTCCCCGAATGCGTGCCGATGGACCGCGCGATGGACTTGCCGCGTGGCGAAGTGCTGGTGCTGGCGACCGGCGGGCAGGGCGAGCCGCGCGCAGCGCTGGCGCGGATTGCCGGCGATTCGCACCCGGTCAAGCTTGAAGCGGGCGATGCGGTGGTGTTTTCCAGCCGCCAGATCCCCGGCAACGAACTGGCGATCGGGCGCATCCAGAACACGCTCGCGGGCAAAGGCGTGCGGCTGGTTACCGACAAGCAATCGCTGATCCACGTGTCGGGCCATCCCGGCCGGCCCGAGCTGATCGAGCTCTACAAGTGGATCCGACCCGAAATCCTCGTGCCCGTGCACGGCGAAGTGCGGCACATGGACGAACAGGCGCGGCTGGGGAAGAGCGAAGGAATCCTCCGCACTATCGTGCAGAAAAACGGCGATCTGATCCGGCTGGCACCCGATGGCCCGCACAAGCTGAAGCAAGTGCGCAACGGGCGGCTGGTGCTCGATGGCGATATCATCGCGCCCGCCGATGGCGAAGCGATGGCTTCGCGCCGCAAGCTGTCGCAAGCCGGCGTGATCACCGTGGCGCTGGCGGTCAATGCCGAAGGCAAACAGACGTCACCGGTCGAAGTGGCCACGCTCGGCGTGCCGCTCGACGAAGACATGGATGCGTTCGTCGCCGAAACACAAGTCGATGTCGCCAAAGCGCTGACCGCCCTCAAGGGCGACAAGCGCCGCGACCGCCACGCGGTTGCCGAGGCGGTGCGGCTTGCGGTAAGACGGTGCGGCGACCGCTGGATCGGCAAGAAGCCGGTGGTGCAAGTCATGCTGCGCGCGCATTGAGGAGTTGAGGGTTTGCGCTGGACGTCGATCCTGGCAATCTACACGCTGTTCTGGACGCTGGCGGCGTTTCTGGTGATGCCGTTCGGCATCCGCACGCACGACGAGCTCGGGCTCGAAAAGACCCCCGGCCAGGTCCACAGCGCGCCCGCCAATCTCAACCCGCGCGTGATCATGCGCCGCGCCACCGTGCTGTCACTGGTGTCGTTCGTGCTCTACTACGAGAATTATGTGCACCACTGGATCACCATCCAGGACATCGATGTGTCGCGCTTGTTCGGGCTTTATTGAGCCGCTAACCGGTTAATCGATCCCCCACTCCCCGTTCGTCCTGAGCCTGTCGAAGG
>CAITOD010000532.1 GCA_903893935.1 uncultured Sphingomonadales bacterium | reverse complement strand
GGTAAGGGCGATAGACCCAGGCACCGCCGACAAACACCCACGGCTGATACCAGCCCGGTGCGGCATAGACGTAGCCGGGGTAGCTGTAGGGATAGGCAGGCGCGCCGGCGCGCACGACGTAGCCCGGGGGGCAACCGGGGCTGGTCGCGTTGTTTTCCGATGCGGCAATCGCCGCACCGGTGCCTGCACCGGCGACCGCGCCGAACGCGGCTGAGCCACCCCGACCGCCGGCGGCACCGCCGACAATCGCGCCGAGCACACCGCCGATCACCGCGCCTGCGGCGACGTCACCGTGCGACTTGACGCAATATTGCGCCGCCCAGGCCTGGGCATCGGCGGCATAGCGCGCGTCCATCGCCCGTTGCGCGGCATAGTCGGGCGGTGGCGCGTAGCCGGGCGGGGGGGGCGGGGTCTGCCCGGGGTTCCAGCCCGGAGGCGCCTGCGGCTCGGGCGGCGGCGCTGGCTGGTTGGGATCATAGCCCGGAGGCGGCGCCTGGTTGGCGTTATAGCCCGGCGGCGGGCCCTGGTTGGGGTCATAGCCCTGCGGAGCAGTCTGCGCACTGGCGGCAACCGAACCGGCGACCATGGCCATGGCGGCCACGGCGGCAAGCCCGGCTTTGCGGCGCATGCGAACCATTTGAAGCATGATCGAATGTTCCCTTTTGTTTCGGTTCGTCGTTGCCGCGAAAAAGGCCCGGGCAACGACAACAGGCACGCGGTTTATCGCAGCCGAGGTGAACGGGCGATGATCGAACGCAATTGGCGATGGCTGCGACACTTCAATACATTTGGTCGATACATCCGGTCGATACATCCGGCGCAAATTGTCCGGCCGCACGCGCGGTCACAGCACAAAATTGCTCGCGGCGAGGCCAGCGATGTTCTTGATCGTGATCATCATGTCGGCCACGCCCGCACCGGTCAGGTCGGCCTCGAGCAAGACGCCGGTGCTCGTCACGGCATAGCGCAGCTCACCGGCATGGCCGTCGAATGGCGTGGTGCCGATGAAGCTCAGGTGCGCCGGCCCGCCCGGCGGCAACACGGCATCGAACGCCGACAGGTCGATCAGGTCGCCGCGGCCGGGGTGGAAATGGTGAATCGCATCGGCCGTGGCGCTGGTCAGTCCGCCGGTATGCCCGGGGGCAAACACGAAGCGGTCAGCTCCGCTGCCGCCGACCAGCAAGTCGTGGCCCGAACCGGCAACGATCGTGTCGGTGCCGGTCCCGCCGGTCAACGTGTCCGAGCCCGATCCGCCCAGAATCATGTCGGTGCCCGCCCCGCCATAAATCACATCGTTGCCGCTGCCGCCCACCAGCACGTCGTTGCCCGGGCCGCCATAGATCACCGTCTTGTTCGGCCCCGCGGTCAGCGTGTCGTTGCCCGACAACGCGATCAGCATTTGCGAGCCCTTGCCGCCTTGCAGCACGGGATTGGCCGCGGTTGCGTAATGGACTGCTGCACCGGGTACAAACGTATATTGCTGCCCGATTGCGAACGGGATCGATTGGCCGCCGGCACCCGCCGCATCAAGCCCGAGCACGAACAGCGATCCGGCCAGCCCGGGCAGATTGCCGGCCTGGGTGACCAGCGAATCGAGCGGCATCGCCGCCAGCGCGAGGCCTGCGCCGCTGAACCCCGCCACCGTGAAATCGAGCGTACCGACCAACGCGGACCCGACATAGGCATCGATGGTCAGCATGTCGTCGGCATCGTCCACGCTCGCGACGGTGTAGCTGACCGTCTTCATGGCGATGAATTCGCTGCCCGCGGTGCCGACAAGCCCGGCATACGTCAGCACTTCGCTGGTCGAAGCCGAACCTGTGGTGATCGATCCGTCGATCTGCGTGGGCGCCAGATTGGCCAGCGCGCTCGCGCCAAAAGTCATCCCGACCAGCGCGTCGAGACTGCCGTATGCCACCGATATTGCCATGATCCGCTCCGCTCCTGCCCGGGTCCGCGCGATTGGACCCGATCGTGGCGTAACGGCCAAGCGCACTTGGCTTCACTTCGGAGGCACTAGCCGTGCCAAAGTAACCGTCGCGGCGAGTGCGGGGGGTGCTTCGCCGATAAAATGCAGCCGGTTGGATTGCAGGCAGGCGCGGCTGCCCAGCGACGGCACCGCAGTCAGCATGTCGCACGGGGTGTGCTGGCGCCTCAGCCGTGCCAGCGCTTCGTCGCACAGATCGTGATCGTCGGCTTTGCCGTTGGCGGCCTCGCACACGTAGACCAGATCACTGGCCGCCAGCCACACCGGTGCCACTTCGCCCGCCGCGGCGTCCGACGCCATGGCGTTGCCGTCGCGTGCGATCACGGCGGTGGTCAGATCATCAACCAGCTGGCGTTGCGCGCGGCGCGCGGCGAAAATCGCGTCGCTGGCATAAAGCGGCCCAACCTGGTCGAACGCGCGCACGATCTGAGCGCCGGCGTCGGGGTCGAATCCGCCCTTGTCGATGATCGTGGTCAGCGCCGCGCGACGTGCCGCAAAGCGTGCGCCGCGCATTGGCATGGCTGTATCGGATTCGAGGCATTCGACCAGCATGCGGAACATGAAGCGGGCATCGGCCTCGTCGATTTCGGTCACCACCGCCTGCGCCAGCGCGGTGCGCTGGTCTTCGGACAGCGGCTGCCCTGGCGGGATCGCCGCGAGCGTGCGGCGCAGATCGGCATCGAGCGTCAGCCCCCGGGCACAGCGCGCAACCCGGCCTTCCGCGCCCCTGGAAGACGCGAGATGCGGCACAAACGCCAGCGCAAGACAGGCCACGACCATCGCTGCGAGCAGCCGATGCCGCGAAGGCAGCGGTCGCACGCTTGGTGTGCCACCCGACAGGTCGCGGGTGAGCATTGCGAGGGTGTGCCGCCACCCGGATCGACGCTGCCGACGATACACTGCGATTCGCGCCCCCTGGCTCGTGCCGCAAAAAAACACCCGTTTCAGAGCATAGCCTTGGCAGACTATGTCCGCGACAAGGCGCGCGCAATCAAACCTCGTTCCATTGTGGTGCGATTGCCAGTCAGGGGTTTAGGGGGTAATCGCAAGAGCATGACGACCAAGCCGGATGGTTCTGACTCTGTCGCATCGGTCGCGCAAGTCATCGCGCTGGTCGATGACGATCGCAACATCCTGACCACCGTGTCGATCGCGCTTCAGGCCGAAGGGTTCGGCACACGGGTCTATTACGACGGCGCCGCGGCTTTGCCCGCCTTGCTCGACAATCCGCCCGATCTCGTCGTGTGCGATATCAAGATGCCGCGCATGGATGGCTACGATCTGCTCAGCCGCTTGCGAGAAAAGAGCGATCTGCCGGTGATTTTCCTGACCAGCAAGGATGACGAGGCCGACGAGGCGAGCGGGCTTGCCATGGGCGCCGACGATTACATCGCCAAGCCGTTCAGCCAGCGGCTGCTGATTGCGCGGATCCGCGCGATCCTGCGCCGGGGCGAGGCCGCGCGCCGCGCCGCGCAGCGCCCCGCCGGTGGTGACGAGCCGCTGCCCGACCTGATCCGGCGCGGCCGGCTGGCGATGGACCCGGCGCGGCACCTGGTCGAATGGGCAGGCCAGCCGGTGTCGCTGACGGTGACCGAGTTTCTGATTCTCGAGGCATTGGCGATGCGGCCTGGCGTGGTGCGATCGCGCGGGTCGCTGATGGATGCCGCCTATCAGGACGACGTGTTTATCGACGATCGCACGATCGACAGCCATATCAAGCGGTTGCGGCGCAAATTCCGGTTGGTCGATCCGCAGTTTGCCGCGATCGAGACGCTCTATGGTGCAGGCTACAGCTTTGCCGACGCCTGACGCGGCGGCGCCCGCGCAACCGGGCGCCGCGCTGCGCCCGACCCGGCGGCGGCTGTGGCGCACGCGCGGGGTGTCGCTGACCACGCGCATTCTGGCGGTCAACGTGATTGCGCTGGCGCTGCTCGCGGGCGGGTTCTTCTACCTCGATTCGTACCGCACGCAGTTGCTCAACGAACGCTTTCGCCTTGCGCGCGGCGAAGTCGAGATCGCCGCGACCGCGCTGGCGCAGGCCCGCGCGCCCGAACGGCGCCGGCTGATGGCCGAGATCGGCAGCGCGCAGACGCTGCGGCTGTGGCTCTATGCGCGCGACGGATCGCTTGAGGCCGACAGCTTTCGCCTTGGCCCTCCGTCGTTTGCCTTCGTCGATCCGGCGGGCGAGCCGTGGTATCTGTGGGCGGCGCAAGTGCTCGATCGCGGGGTCGATGCGATTGTCGGCGCGCCGGCGATCGAACGCTACAGCGAGCCGCCGCTGGCGCGCGCTGCAAGCTGGCCCGAAATCGCGCGCGCGCGCCTGTCGGGGCGCACCGAAGTGTTCCTGCGCTATGCGCCCGATCGCACCCCGGTGATCACGGCGGCAACGCCGGTGGGGTCGGGCGGCGAAATGCTGCTGTCGATGCGCAATGCGATCGATGTGACGCAGGCAGTGCGCGATGCGCGCCAGACGCTGGTGATCATTATCGGGCTGGCACTGCTGCTGTCGGTGCAGCTTTCGCTGTTTCTCGCGCGCACGATCGTGCAGCCGTTGCGGGCTTTGGTGCGCGCGGCGGTGCGCGTGCGGCTCGGGCGCGATCGCGCAGTGGTGGTGCCGCGCCTGCCCGATCGCGGCGACGAGATCGGCCTGCTCGCGCGCGCCTTTTCCGACATGACGCATGCGCTGCGCCAGCAGATCGACGCGGTCGAAAGCTTTGCCGCCGATGTCGCGCACGAATTGAAAAATCCGCTGGCCTCGCTCGCCAGCGCGGTGGAGGCGATGGACAAAGTCGAGGACCCCGCGCTGCGCCGGCAGTTGTCGGCGATTGCCACGCATGATGTGCAGCGACTCGACCGGCTGATTTCCGAAATCGCCGAAGCCAGCCGGATCGATGCCGCACTCAGCCGCGCGACGTTCGCCGCGATCGATCTGGCGCTGCTTGCCGCCCAGGTGGTGGGCGCACGCGGTGCTCGGCCGGGGCTGGCGGGGTGCCCGATCCGGTTCCGGCGCGGCGAAGGCGACGCGCATGTCGCAGGCGACGCGCTGCAGCTCGAACGCGTGCTCGACAACTTGCTCGACAACGCGGTGTCGTTTTCGCCGCCGGGCGGCGAAGTCGAAGTGCGCATCTGGGCCGAGAGCGGCCGCGTGCTGCTGTCGGTCAGCGACGAGGGCCCGGGCATTGCAATCGACGAGCGCGAAAAAGTGTTCGAGCGGTTCCATTCGGTGCGCCCCGATGACGAAGCGTTTGGCGCGCACAGCGGGCTGGGCCTTGCGATCGCGCGCACGATTGCCGAAGCGCACGACGGCACGCTGACGATTGTCGACAAACCCGATGGCACCCCGGGCGCCTGCCTGGTGCTGGCGCTGCCGCCAATCGGCGACGAGGGCGAGGTATGACCGTGACGCACCAGGCAAGCGCGGTTGCCATCGGCGGCCGCGCGGTGCTGCTCGAAGGACCGCCGGGCAGCGGCAAATCGAGCCTTGCGCTCGCCCTGATCGACCGCGGCGCGGTCCTGATCGGCGATGATGGCGTGCTGCTCGAACCCGGGGATGCCGGCTTGCTGGCGCACCCGCCGCCAAACATCGCGGGCCTGATCGAAGTGCGCAATGTGGGGCTGGTCACCCGCCCCGTGGCGTGCGGCATGCCGGTCACGCTGGTTGTCGCGCTTGACCATGCCGCGCCGCGCTATATCGAAGCCGCCGAGACGGTGTTGCGCGCCGGCATCGCGGTGCCGCTGGTGCGATTGTGGCCCGACAGCCCGGTGCTCGCCTTGCGCGCCGAGATCGCGCTCGAGCGTTATGGCCTGGCCGCGCGCTAGCCCGATCGGGGCAATCCGCTTCCATTCGCGCGCGCGCTGGCGCAAGGCTTGGACATGACCGACGATTCGCCTGCGACCGACCGTGGCGCACCGACGCCGCAACGCATCCTGCTGGTGACCGGCATGCTCGGCGCGGGCAAGACCACCGCGATGCGTGCGCTCGAGGATCTGGGGTGGGAAGCGATCGACAACTTCCCGATCCGCCTGCTCGACCGCTTGCTCGAAACCGGGCCGGGCACCGCGCGGATCGATGCCGGGGCGCCGGTGGCAATCGGGTTCGACACGCGCACGCGCGGGTTCGATCCGCGCGCGATCATCGACCGGGTCAAGAACCTTGCCGAACGCACCGACTTGTCGATCACCACGCTGTTTCTCGATTGCGGCGGCGGCGAATTGCAGCGCCGTTACAACGAAACGCGCCGCCCGCACCCGATGAGCGACGACAAGCCGGCCGAAGGCGGGATTGCCGCCGAACGCGAATTGCTCGAGCCCTTGCGGCGCTGGGCCGATGTGGTGATCACCACCACCGATTTTACCACCAACGACTTGCAACAGGCTATCCGCGCGCAGTTTCTGCAGGGGCCGCCGCCGCGCTCGCTGATCACGGTCAGCAGCTTCGGCTTTTCGCGCGGAACCCCGCCTTTGTCGGACCTGGTGTTCGACATGCGCTTTCTCGCCAACCCCTATTGGGTCGATCACTTGCGCCCGATGACCGGGCGCGATGCGCCGGTCGGCGACTATATTCGCCACGACCCGGCTTATGCCGAAGCCTTCGCGCGCATCCGCGATTTGCTGCTTTTGCTGCTCCCCCGGTTCGAGCAACAAGGCAAAGCTTACGTCAACATCGCGTTCGGGTGTACCGGAGGGAAACACCGCTCGGTGTTCATGGCCGAACAGATCGCTTCAGCCTTGCGCGAGGCGGGTTTTTCACCCACATTGCTGCATCGCAACTTGGGGTCGCGGGTTACGGATCTGGTCGAACGCGGCGGGGCGTGGGATCCGCGATGAGCGGAATGCGCTTGTTTTTCATATGGATTGGTTACAGTCGATAACAAAATGACGATCGGGGTCGGATCTATCCTGGGGCACTCAGATTCGCTGACCGGCGTTGCTGTGTGCGTGGTCGGGCCCCGGGGGAAAGGCGCGAGCGGCGTGTTTCCCGATTTTGGACTCCGGCACATTGCATTTTGGCCTTGCGTGGCGGGGCAAAGCACCTGGGCGGCTGTGCGCAATTTGCTATGGAGCCATGCTTTTTCATGATTGGTCTTATTCTTGTTACCCACGGCGCGCTGGCGGATGAATTCATCCACGCGATGGAACACGTGGTCGGGCGCCAGTCGGATGTCGTGGGCGTGTGTATCGGACCCAACGACGACATGGAAAAGCGCCGGCGCGAAATTGCCGACGCAATCAAGCGCGTCGATAGCGGCGAAGGCGTGATTGTGCTGACCGACCTGTTCGGCGGAACCCCGTCGAACCTCGCCATTTCGCTGATGCAGGCGGGCAAGATCGAAGTGATTGCCGGGATCAATCTGCCGATGCTGATCCGTCTGGCCAAAGCGCGCGGCTGCATGCCGGTGCGCGAAGCGACCGCCGCCGCACGCGATGCCGGGCGCAATTACATCACTATCGCGTCGGAATTTCTGGGGCAGGACGCGTAATCGATGGGTGAGCAGAGTTACGTTGCGCGCGAGCGGGTGACGATTGTCAACCAGCGCGGGTTGCATGCGCGCGCGAGCGCCAAATTCGTCAACGCCGTGGCCAAGCTGCCCGAAGGGTTTGATGTGACGGTCAGCAAAGATGGCACCGAAGCCAATGGCGGATCGATCCTGGGGCTGATGATGCTGGGCGCGGCAATGGGCGACAGCGTCGATATTGCGGTCACGGGCGAGCGGACCGAGGCCGACGCGGTGCTGATGAAGCTGGCCGGGCTGATCAAGGACGGTTTTGGCGAAGACTGACGCGCGATAAGGCTGCCGGCATGACGCGCAAGACCATCACCGGTTTTTCCAACCCGACCATCAAATTCGTGCGCAGCTTGCGCGACAAGAAGCACCGGCGGCGCGAGCAGTGCTTTCTGGCCGAAGGCTTGCGCCTGCTGACCGATGCCCGGGCGAGCGGGCGTCTGCCCGAATTGCTGCTGATGGCGGTGTCGCGCGATCCGCACCCTTTGCTCGACGATCTCGAAGCCGCGGTCTTGCGCGCCGGGGGCGAAGTGATCGAAGTGCCGATCGACATTCTCGCCAAAGTGACCGGCAAGGACAATCCGCAGGCAGTGTGCGGTGTCTATGCCGAATGGAATACCGGGCTCGATGCGCTCGACCGCAACGCCGCGTCGATCTGGCTGGTCGCGCAGGCGATGCGCGACCCGGGCAATCTGGGCACGATGCTGCGCACCGCCGACGCATTGGGCGCGGGCGGGGTGATCCTGATCGACGATTGCGTCGATCCGTTCAGCGTCGAGGCGGTGCGCGCCAGCATGGGTGCGGTGTTCACGCAACAGCTGGCGCAGGCGGGTTGGAGCGATTTCATCGCCTGGCTGCGCGGTGGGCCGGGCCAGCTGGTCGCGGCTTCGCTGCGCGATGCGGTGGCTTATCGCGGCGCGCCTTATGCTGCGCCGTGCTTTGTGATGGTCGGCAACGAATCGCGCGGGCTTCCTGAAGACTACGAGCTGGCCTGCGACTTGCGCGTTACGATGCCGATGCGCGGGCGTGCCGACAGCCTGAACGCGGCGGTCGCAGCGGCCGTGCTGGGCTACGAAGTCCTGGCGGCGTTGGGCTAAATCGTTGCGAGAATGCGATTGCGGCCGTCTTCCTTGGCCTGATACATCGCCATGTCGGCGCGGTGGAGCACGTCTTTCAAGGTTTCAGCCGGGGTTCGTTCGGTCGACAGACCGATGCTGACGGTAACGAAGCAAGCGCGGCCATCGACGCTGTATGCGGGCGACTGGGCGATGTGGCAGCGCACGCGTTCGCTCAGCAGCAGCGCCTCGGCATGCGCGGTCTCGATCATGTAAATGCCGAATTCCTCGCCGCCCAGCCGCCCGATCAGATCGTCGTTGCGGACCGACTCGCGCAACAGGGCGGCGATCGTTCGCAAGGCGTGGTCGCCCGTTTCGTGGCCATGCGCGTCGTTGATATGCTTGAAATGATCGACATCGATCAGCATCAGCCAGCCGGTCTTGCCCGCGGCCCTGATCCGCGCCACGCTGGCGAGAAACGCGCCGCGGTTGAGCAGTCCGGTCATCGGGTCGATTTCCGAGGCTTGCTTGAGCTGGGCGTGCGCCAGCTGCAATTCGGCGTAGATCTCGCGCAGCGTCTCCTCCTTGCGGACGAGATGGCCCGAAATCAGCGCGCTGAGCAGCAGCGGGCACAGGGTCGCAACCAGCCAGTAGATTGCAGGCACCGGAATGCCGCTGAGCACCGATACGATCTTGAGCGCAATCAGCGTTACACCGACTGACAGCCCGACAGAAACGGCAACGCGACGCAATCTTGACATGGGCTTTGATGCGACCAATCGGGTTGAAGAGCGCACGCCCTTAGCACCCGAGCCGCTTTGTTGCATTTGGAAAACAACGCCGCTCCGCAACGTCACCCCGGACTTGATCCGGGGGCCATTTCTCCTTTTGCGGCCACCCGCGCGAACCGGCACGATAGACCCCGGATCAAGTCCGGGGTGACGCTCCGGGTGGGGGCGGGAGCGGGCTAATCGGCTGCCTCCGCTTCCGCATCGGCAGCGCCATAGCGCGGGGCGCTTTCGATCAGCGGCACATCTTCGATCTCGCGCTTGCCGATCTCGATATGTTTGTCGCGCAGCCGGCGTCCGGCAGAGACCACGTTGCGTTCAAAGCTGCCGACGAACTTGTTGTAATGGGTTACCGCCGATTCGAGCCCGCTGCCGACGCGCTTGAGATGGTCCGCCACAATCGCAATCCGTTCGTAAAGCTCGCCGCCCATCCGGCCGATTTCGCGCGCTTCGCGGGCGAGACCGTCCTGGCGCCACACTTGCGCGATTGTGCGCGCGATCGCCACGAGGTTGGTCGGGCTCGCCAGCAGCACGCGGCGTTCGAACGCGAAATCCCACAAGTTGGGATCGTGTTCGAGTGCTGCCGCGATGAAATGCTCGCCGGGCACGAACATCAGCACATAGTCGGGCGCATCGTCGAACTGGCTCTGATAGGCTTTGCCGCCCAGCGTCTGGATGTGATTGCGCATCGATTGCACGTGCAGGTTCAGCGCGGCGGCGCGGGCTTCGTCGGTTTCGGCCTCGAACGCATCCTGATAGGCGTTGAGCGAGACTTTGGCATCGATCACCAGCAGCTTGTTGCCGGGAATGCGCACGATCGCGTCGGGGCGCAAGCGGCCCTCTTCGGTTTCAACCGATTGCTCGGTGACGAAATCGGTGTGTTCCGACAGCCCGCATTGTTCGAGCACATTGCGCAATTGCAATTCGCCCCAGCGGCCGCGGGTCTTGGGCCCGTTGCGCAGCGAATTGCCCAGTTGGGCTGCGGCGGCGCGCACCGCTTCCTGCCCGTCGCGCATCGAATGGATCAGCCCGGTCAGCGTGCCGAAAGCATCGACGCGGTCCTTTTCGAGCTTGCCGACTTGCTCTTCATACGCCTTGAGCCGCGCATCGACCGGGGCGAGCAGCGTCTTCAGCCGTTCGCCTTGCGCCTTTTCGCTTTCCTCGAAGCGCGCGCTCGCCCGCGTCAGAAACGCTTCCTGCGCTTGCGCGAGCACTTTGCTGCCGGCGTTTTCGAATTCCTTGCGCAATTCGGTCTGCGCGGCGAGCAGCAAGCGCTTCTGCTCGTCGAAATTGGCAGCATCGGCCTTGAGCCGCGCGAGGTCTGCCGCGAGCGTTTCGCGCGCGGTGCGCGCTTCGGCAAGTTCGCCGCGCAACCGGTCGGCATCGGCAGCGCGTGCCTCGGCGGTCGCGAGGCGTGGCGCCAGATCATCGCGATCGCGCCGCACATCGGCGAGTTCAGCGGAAAGGCTATCGATCTGCTTCACCCGCTCGGCGAGGCTGGCGAGATCGATCGTCATCTGTTTGAGCGTGGCCTCGTGCGCCGTGGCACGGGTCCGCCATTCGGCCACCGGGCGCGAACCGAAAAACCAGCCGAGCGCGAGGCCGCCCAGCAGTGCCAAGGCTGCCGCAATCAGCAAGTCCATCACCACGCCTTTCAGGTCTCGGAACGAACCGTGAACTTAGCCGGTGCAGGACAAGCGATCAAGCCGCGCGGCGGATCTTTTCCAGCTTCTTGAGCACCATTGCACGTTTCAGCCGCGACAAGTGGTCGATGAACAGAATGCCTTCGAGGTGGTCCATCTCGTGCTGCAGGCAGGTCGCCATCAGATCATCGAGTTCGGCTTCGTGCATCGTGCCGTCGAGGTCCTGCCAGCGCGCGTGGATGCGCGCCGGGCGGGTGACATCGGCGTAGATGTCGGGGACCGACAGGCAGCCTTCGCTGTAGACCGACTGTTCTTCAGTGACGGGCGTCAGCACCGGATTGATGAACACGCGCGGCTCTTTGCGGGTGGGCCGGTGCGTGTGGCTGTGCCCGCCGTGCGCGGTGCATTCCTGCGGTTCGGCGTCGGGGTCTTCGGGCTGCAGATCGATCACCAGCACGCGCAAAGGCACGCCTACCTGGATCGCGGCAAGGCCGATGCCAGGCGCATCGTACATCGTGTCGAACATGTCGGCGACGAGCGTGCGCAGCGCATCATCGAACACCTCGACGGGTTTCGACACCTGTTTGAGCCTGGGATCGGGGACTTCGAGGATTTCGCGGATAGCCATAGGCGGCCAAGATAATCAGCCGCAGGCCACCGCGCAAGGGCCGCGCGCGTCAGCCGAGCGGGCGCCGCGCGCGCAAGGCTTGCGCCAGCGTGCCTTCGTCAAGGTAATCGAGTTCACCGCCCACCGGCAACCCGTGCGCAAGCTGGGTCAGCCGCACCGGATAGCTTTCGAGCCGTTCGGCAAGATAGTGCGCGGTGGTCTGGCCTTCGAGCGTGGCGTTCATTGCCAGCACCACTTCGTCGATCCCGCCGCCGGCGACGCGGTGCAGCAGGCTGGCGATATTGAGATCTTCGGGCCGCACGCCTTCGAGCGCCGAAAGCCGCCCGCCGAGCACGTGGTAGCGCCCGGTGAACAGCCGCGCGCGATCGAGCGCCCACAAATCCGCCACATCTTCAACCACGCACAGCGCGCGCGCATCGCGGCGCGGGTCGGCGCAGATCGCGCAAGGGCTGGTGGTATCGACATTGCCGCACACCGGGCATTCGACCAGCCGCTCGCGCACCGAGGCGAGCGCATCGACGAGCCCGGCAAACGCGGTTTCGCGCCGCTTGATCAGCCACAGCACCGCGCGCCGCGCCGATCGCGGCCCCAGCCCGGGCAGGCGCGCCAGCGCATTGGCCAGTGCCTCGATCTCTTGCGATGCCATCAGCGGACAGATAGGGCGGCAGGCTCAAAACGAAAGCGGAAAAAGGGAATAGTGGCGTCGATGCGCGTGGTCTTCATGGGCACTCCCGACTTTGCCGTGCCGACGCTGCGCGCGCTGATCGCAGCGGGGCACGCGGTGGTTGCGGCCTACAGCCAGCCGCCGCGCCCGGCCGGGCGCGGCAAAAAGCTGCAACCCTCGCCCGTGCAGCGTGCGGCCGAAGACGCGGGCGTGCCGGTGTTCACTCCGCAGAGCCTCAAAGGCGCCGACGAGCAGGCGGCGTTTGCCGCGCACCATGCTGATGTGGCGGTGGTTGCCGCCTATGGCCTGATCCTGCCGCCCGCGGTGCTCGCGGCACCGCGCCACGGCTGCCTCAATGTCCACGGCTCGCTGCTGCCGCGCTGGCGGGGGGCGGCGCCGGTGCAGCGCGCGATCCTGGCGGGCGATGCCGAAACCGGGGTGACGATCATGCAGATGGAACGCGGGCTCGACACCGGGCCAATGCTGGCCACGGTGCGCACCACGGTCGATGGCAAGACTGCGGGCGAGCTGACCGGTGAACTGGCAGAACTCGGCGCGCAGGCGATGATCGCCGTGCTGGCGGACTTTGCCGGCCATCCGCCACTCGTGCAGCCCGATCAGGGGGTTACGTATGCCGCCAAAATCGACAAGGCCGAGAGCCGGCTCGATTTTTCGGGCGATGCGGGCGCGCTCGAGCGCCAGGTGCGCGCCTTTGCGCCGGCGCCCGGCGCCTGGTTCGAGCTCGATGGCGAACGCGTGCGCGTGCTCGCGGCCGAAGTCATCGACGCGGCGGCCGCGCCGGGCGTGGTGCTCGATGACCGGCTGACGATCGGCTGCGGCATCGGCGCCTTGCGCCCCACGCTGGTCCAGCGCGCCGGGCGCCCGGCAATGGATTGCGCCGCCTTGCTGCGTGGCTATGCGGTTCCGGCGGGAACGCGGGTGGGCTGATGCCGCGGTTTGCCCTGACACTCGAATGGGATGGCGCGCCCTACATGGGGTTTCAGCGCCAGCCGCACGGCCCCACCGTGCAAGCCGCGATCGAGGAGGCGATCGCCGCGGTCACGGGCGAAGCGGTCAATGTCAGCGCGGCCGGACGCACCGATACCGGTGTGCATGCGCGGGCGATGCGCGCGCATTTCGATCTGGTGCGCGATTTCGATGCGTTCCGGCTGGGCGAAGCGATCAATGCCAAGCTGAAGCCGCAACCGGTCGCGGTGCTCGCGTGCCGCCCGGTGGCGGACGACTGGCACGCGCGCTTTTCGTGCCTTGGCCGCGCTTACGAATACTGCATCATCAACCGCCGCGCGCCGCTGACGCTCGAAGCGGGCCGCGCCTGGCACGTGATCCGCGATCTCGATGCCGAAGCCATGCATCATGCCGCGCAAGTTCTGGTCGGATGCCACGATTTCACCACGTTCCGTTCGGCGCATTGCCAGTCGGCCAGCCCGGTCAAGACGCTCGACCGGCTCGACGTGCGGCGCGATCGCGATCGCGTGGTGATCACTGCCAGGGCGCGCAGTTTCCTCCACCATCAGGTGCGCTCGATGGTCGGCTGCCTGGCGCTGATCGGGCTCGGGCGCTGGAGCCGCGCTGATCTCGCCGCCGCGCTTGATGCCAAAGACCGTTGCAAACTGGGACTTAATGCGCCACCCGATGGGCTCTATTTCATGCAGGCGATATATCCGGGAGAGAATTGCGATGGTTGCGAACAGACAGCTGGTTTCGACGCTTGAAGCCGACGGTCGGCTGATTGTCGAACTGCGCGACGAAACGCTGGCCGAACCGACCGGGCACCAGATCCTCGTGCGCGTCGAGGCGGCGCCGATCAACCCTTCGGATCTCGGCCTGCTGTTTGGCCCCGCCGATCTCGCCAATGCCGAATTCACCCCCGGCCGGATCGTGGCGCCGATGCCCGAAGCCGCAGTACGCGCAATGCATGCCCGCCTTGGCCAGGCGCTGCCGGTCGGCAACGAAGGCGCCGGCACCGTGGTCGCCGCGGGTGACGCGCCCGAAGCGCAAGCCTTGCTTGGCAAACTGGTCGCGGTGATCCCGGGCGCGATGTATTCGCAATACCGGCTGACCGATGCCCGCGCCGCGCTCGTGCTGCCCGATCACGCCACCGCCGAACAGGGCGCGGGCGCTTTCGTCAACCCGTTGACCGCGCTCAGCTTTGTCGAAGTGCTGCGCCGCGAAGGGCACAAGGCGCTGGTGCATACCGCCGCCGC
>CAITOD010000531.1 GCA_903893935.1 uncultured Sphingomonadales bacterium | reverse complement strand
ACGCCGCGCTTTTGCGGGTTCTGCTCCATCGCAGGGACCTTGCTCTTGGCCTTCTGCGGCACGCGGCCATGACGGACCAGCTGGTTGATCGTAGGCATCTTGAAGACTTCACCTTGGTTCTGGCACAGCCACACACGTGAAGTCGCAGACGGGGATCGCGCCGGAACAACAACGCGCCCCTGCCGCTTGACGGGCCGGGCGATCGTTTCTGACGCGAGCCGAAAACACTCCACCCGCGCCGCAGCACCGGGTTACTTTGCCGGTTTATGCGTTCGGGTTTGTCCCGCGCCGCACGCTCCGCCAATGTTCAGCTCGATATGGCCCGGGCGGAGTCGCAGGAAGCAGCCCCGCTCCGGAAGTCCGCGCCCTTACGCGCGAAGGTGCGGCTGGTCAAGCGCCGCGAATGTCTCGAGCAAAACTGTGTCTATTGGCGCTCGGTTGCAGACCTGCGCGCTATCAGCATTTCCCGGCGCAATATGGCGTTCATGCGGGTCTGGTAGCCGCGTCCGCCGGATTTCAGCCAGGCGAGCACGTCCTTGTCGAGATGCGCGGTGATCTGGGCCTTTGCGGGGCGATAATGTTTGCCCTCGACGGCGATCTTCCAGTCCGCGTCGGTCAGCTCGGGGATGTCACTCAGGTCGATCGCGCTATCGGGCCGCGCGGCAAGGGTCGCCAGATGATCCTCGTCGGCTTGCGTCAGTGGCGGCAGATCGCTCAGCTTTTTGTCAACCATGTTCGCGCTCATACCTTTGTCTTTCATGCCGCGTCGCCATACGCGCCGAGATGATCCGGATCACTTCATGCCCCTGGCGCGCGCGATACGCGTGCGCCACCATGACGATCGCCTGACCGCCGACCTGGCCGAACGCGCGCCAGCGCTCCTCACCCGCGACGATGCCATCGGGCACAAGCCGCATCAGCGGGTCAGCAAACACTCTGGCTGCAATGTCGAAGCTGATGCCGTGTTTGGCCCGGTTGGCCCGATCCTTTGCGTCATCCCATTCAAATTGCAGATCATCCAAGCTAATACCTATTTTTTTATAATTATACAAGTGCCCCGGTCAGCCCTTCCCGGCTCGTCACTCTAGCCGATCGCTAACGCCCGATCAGGCCCAGCGCATGCCGGATGAAGGCATCGCGGTCGGTGATCCATTGGTCCTGGGGGGGCAGGCGGGGGTCCGTAAACGTCCAGCCATCGGGCGAATAGACGCGTGCCATGCGCCCGGTGGTGTGGAACGCGATCGAGACCATGCGTTGCTGCGCGCGCGTGGTGCGGTCGTTGCCGATTACTGCGGTTCCGTTGGCGCCGAGGCCGGTGCCCTGCGGACGCAGCGCAAACACATAAGGTTCGCTGCGAAAGCTTTGCACCGAGGTGTTGAGAAACACCGAGAGATAGACTTTGTCGAGCACCGACAGAGGATCGGGCGGCATATGCCAGCCCGGATTGGCGAGCACGCTCCACGGATAATTGCCCGGCTCGCCATAGAGGATTTCGGTGCGCAGATCGACCAATGTGTCGCGCACGGTCTGCGCCGGGGCCAGACGCAGCAAGCGCAGATTGTTGGACCAGGTGAACCCGAAAGCCGAGGCATCGATCAGCGGCATCGCCGAAGGCGTTGCGCCGGGCAACTGGCCGGTCGGCTGGTTCGACACGCTGACGTTTTCGTAAATGCGCAAATAGGCTTTGTCCTTGAGCTGGTGCCCGCTCGCGAGGTTCTGCCAGGCGCGCTGGCCGTGCCAGAACGAATTGCGCAAATGCGTAACCAGAGTGCCGTTGATATAGGTCGTGTGTTCCTGATCGGGGTTGGTGCCGACATTGCCGGCGATGTCGCTGTCTTCGATATAGACCATCGTCTGGCCGCCGGGCACGAACACCGCGTTCTTGCCGCCATAGATCCGGCAGCGGCGGATCACCGCGCTGAACAGCCCGGGGCGCGTGCCACCGAATGCTTCGATATGCACTGCGCCCTGCGGCTGCACCGCGCCCGGAAAATCGAGCTCGATATCGCGCATTTCGAAATGCATGCGCTGGCGGCCGATGTCGAACAGCCGGATGTCGATGGTCGCCCACTGGTCACTGGTGCGAAACGTCACCCGCCGCCCGGGGATCGACGAGCGCATGATATATTGCGTGCCGCCGAAGGGCCCCACCAGCTGCGGCATCCACGGCGCAAACGGGTAGACACACGGATGCCCGGCCCGATCGAGCGCTTCGTAGATGAATTCGAACCCGCCTTCGGCGCGGCCATAGAGCGAGGCCGCATCGCGCCCGGCGTAGACTTCGTGGCCCGCAGCGCGCGAAGCATCGCATTTGACCGAGAGCCGGATCGCCGGCCGGCGCAGACCCGCCATCGGCATGTAGAACGGATAGGCATTGTCACCCGCGCCGACCGCGGGCGTCGCGTCGGCGGCCCAGGCGCCCTGCCCCGTGGCCGCAAACGCGATCACCATGGCGAGGATCGCGCAAAGCACGTGCCATGCGCCGGTCAGCCGGTCAGCGGTGTTCTCCAAAGGTCGTCTCCTGCACGATGAACCGCGGCCGTCGCTTGGTCTCGAGATAGACTTTCCCGATATATTCGCCCAGCACGCCGATCGACAGCAGCTGGACCCCGCCGAGCATCAGCATCGGCAGCACGATCGAGGCCCAGCCCGGCACGAAATTGCCCGCCCGGATCAGCCACAGCCACAGGAACAGGCCGCTGAGCAGCACAGTGCACCCGAACAGGACCAGCCCCAGCACCGCGATCAGCCGCAAGGGCACCACCGAAAACGAAGTGATCCCGTCGATCGCGAGGCCGAACATCTTGCGCAAGGTATACTTGCTGCTGCCCAGTTCGCGCGAATTGCGCACGAACGGCACCAGCGTGACATTGAACCCGAGCGACGGGATCAGCCCGCGCAGGAACAGATTGACTTCGCCATGGCTGAGCAGGGCCGCCAGCGCGCGCCGCGACATCAGCCGGAAATCGGCATGATCGGGCACGATCCGCACCCCCAGCGCGAGCAGCAGACGGTAATACGTCTGCGCCGTCCAGCGTTTGCGCCGCTGGTCGCTGCTGCGATCGATGCGTACGCCAAGCGCGAGATCGGCACCGTTTTCAAACGCCGCGAGCATGCGTTCGATCGTGCCGATATCGTCTTGCAGATCGGCATCCATCGTCACCACCGCATCGGCATCGGCGTGCGACAACCCCGCCAGCATGGCCAGCTGGTGCCCGCAATTGCGCGACAGGCCGATGCCTTCGACTTCGGCATTGTCGCTGGCAAAGCGCTCGATCACCGCCCAGGTCGCATCGCGGCTGCCGTCGTTGACCGCCAGCAACCGGAACGCGCCCAGGCGATTGTCGGCGCTGGCGACCAGCCGGCGCAGTTCGGCCAGCACCGTGGGCAGCGTGACCGGGAGCACATCGGCCTCGTTGTAACAGGGCACGACCACATCGAGGCGGTAGGCGGCGGTCATGCGACGCCCCCGCTGCGGGGGTCGCGCGCAATGCCGATGGCAAAGCTGTAAGGCAGCCGCGACAGGTCTTCGCGCAAATGCATCGCCACATCGGCAAATCGCGCATCGAGCAAGCCGCGATAACCGGCGCTGTCGCGCACGTATTCGCCGCGATCATGATCGAGCAGCCACTTGCCGAAGGCGTTCTGGCCGGGGCGATAGACGCCGTCGAGCGTGAACAGCACCCCGCCGGGTGCCAGCGCCGCGGCAATCGTCGCCAATGTCTCACCGGCGGTCGCATCGTCGAGATGGTGCAGCACGCCGTTCATCATCACCACATCGGCGGGGCCGCACGCGCGCGCCGCCTGCGCATCGAACAATGTGTCGCAAAACCGCCCGAGATGGCCGAACCGGCGCCGCGCATAGGCAATGCTCGGCGCGTCGATATCGAACCCGACATAATCGATGCCGCGCGGCAGGTGCTGCACGATATGCCCGGGGCCGCAGCCGATATCGATCACGCGCATGCCCGGCCGGATCGGCAGCAGCGCCTCGATCGCCTTGATCCGCGCACCGAAGAACCCGCCGGCTTCCTGATAGAGTTGATAAAGCGCCGGGACCGCCAGCGCCGATTTCAGGCTGCCGATCACCCCTGCCTCCTGAACACCCACAGCCGCGACAGCGCAAAATTGGCGATCGGCACGAGCACCACCACCCCCATGCCACCCCACAGCCATTGCAGCCCCAGCCGGTCGACCGCGCCTGCCATAGTCATCAGCGTCAGACCAATGTTGAACGCCTGCACCACGGCAAAGCGCAACGCCTCGCGCGCGGGATGGCCCTGCGAACGAAACGACACGCGCCGGTGGCCGATGAAACCGACCGGCGCCGACAGTGCATAGCCGAGCAGGCTGGCAAGAACCGGCGACCAGCCGAGCGCCCGGATGCCGAACCATGTGCCCGCCAGAAACACCAATGCGTTGATCGCGCCGACGCCGGCAAACCGCAGCGCCACCATCGGCAGGCTTTGCCCGTGCGTGAGCATGGCCCAGCGCCCGGCGGGATCGATCAGCGGGGCAGCACTCATACCCGCGCGACAGCGAAATATTGCGCGCCCAGCCCGAGCCGCCCGAGCACGAGATCGAGGCGCCGGCTGAGCGAGCCGAAACTCGGGATCGACAGGATCGAGCGGATTGTCACTTGGCCAAAGCCCGCACCGGCGAGCAAGCTGCGCGTGCGCGCCATCGGCAGCAGCACTGCATCGGCATCGAGTTCGCAGCGGTCGACCGTGCGTCGGGTCAGAAAATTGCGCGGATTGTGCTCGAACACCACCGCCATGCCGCCGGGGCGCACCACGCGGCGCATTTCGGCGGCAAATGCCGGCCATTGCGCGGGCGGCACGTGGTGCATCACGCAAACCGTGATCGCTGCATCGAAGCTGGCATCGGGATATGGCAGGCGCGCGCCGTCGTAATGGACATAATCAACCCCGGGATTGGCAGCAGTTGCGCGCTCGAGGCTCGATGCCGACAGATCGACGCCCGACAAGGCGCCGAGTTCGCCATCGATCAGCGCATGCAGATTGCCCGTCCCGCAGCCGATATCGAGCACGCTGAGGCCGGCGGTCGCACCGAAATGCCGGCGCAGCAGGGCCAGGAAATAGGCGGCTTTGACGCGCGTGAAATAATCGACCTTGAACGGCATCAGCCCGAGCGACTGCCCGAGCGACGCATTGACCAAGTCCTCGTAGCGCTCTGCGAACTGGTCAAATTCGGCCACTCTGTCCCTCACCTCTCGAACGGCGTCCGGCCCGCTGCGACTAAAGATTCGCCGGATCGATGCAACAGAATTCGCCTTGCTGCCGCGCCGCGCGCCGCAGGTCGTCGTCCAGCCAGTGGCAGGCGATCACCACCCCGTCAGACCGCCGCGACCTCAGATAGTCGCCCGCGTCGTCGATCGACTTGCCCCACGGGCCGAGCACGCCCATGCGGAATTGCGGCAAGGCGCTTTGCATCAGCGGCAGATAGCTCGCTTCATCGAGCAGCAGGTTGGCGGGCCGGCCGTGCGCGCCGATCCCGCACAGCCGCGCCGCCGCCAGCACATCGCGCCGCACGGTTTCAAACCCGAACACGCTGATCGAATTGGGCTGCCCTTCGACATAGCCCGATTGCGCGGCCGCGCGCGCCAGCGCCGGGCCATAGTCGATCGCGATGCCGGCCAGACTGAGCGGCAGCAGCAGCATCACGGCTTGTGCCACGCGGCGGGTGCCCGCCAGCCACTGCCCTTGTCGCGCGGCCGAAGCCAGCGCCAGCACGAAAGCCATCATCAGCATCGGCAATACGAACGAGGCTTCATAGACATTGCGCACCGACTGCGTGGCGCACCATGCCAGGGTCACCGCGAACAGGCTGAGCGCCATGATCATCATCCAGTCACCGCTGCGCTGGCGCACAATGCGCCAGCCACCGCGCGCCATCAGCACGAGCGCCGGAAGCGCGGTCGCCCCCCAGGCACAATAGAGCACCACCCGCCACGCGACCATTTGCGCTGCCGTCACCTGATCATCGGGCAACCAGAACGACATCGGATCGACTCTCGGCCCCGTCAGCAGCACATAATTGTGCAGCAGCATGTTGCCGACAACGGCTGCAAGCATGCCAAGCGGTGTCTGGCCGTGCAATGCGCTGAGGCCAAGGTTGTGGCGCGCATAGAGCGCTGCCAGCACCGGGTCGTCGGGGCATTGCAGCCGGTGCGCCCAATAGGAATAAGCCCACAAGGCCATGATCGTGACCGCGATGGCTCCGAGCCAGCGCGCCGCAGCACCCACCGGCCCGCGAATGCCGCACCACAGCGCCGCGAGCATCACGGGCAGCAGGATCACGCCTTTGACATGGTACGAGCACGCAATCATCGCCGCCAGCGTGATCCCGCCTGCCCGCCACCACGCCGAAGACCTTGCGGTCGCGCCGGCATCGCGCGCTCCCTGGCCGGCAATCAGCAGCACACCCAGCACCGCCAGCAGGATCGGCTGTTCGGGCCTGCTCCACACCAGCAGCAGTGGTTCGAGCCCCAGGCCCAGCGTGCCAAGCGCGATCACGACAAGCGCGTTGCGCTGGATTGCCGGCAGATCGAGCCGCGCGATCAGGCGCAAAAACAAGCCCACCATCGCGAGCGCATAAAGCACACCCGACAGCCTGATCCACAGCGGCGACGGAAACAGGCTGTTGAACAGCCAGGAGTAATACCGCGCCGGCCACATGAAAAACGGCGGCCTCGCCAGCGTGTT
>CAITOD010000530.1 GCA_903893935.1 uncultured Sphingomonadales bacterium | reverse complement strand
CACGCGCACAAAGCTCTGTTCGGTCAATACGCGAAGGATGCGTGCCTGGCTGGATGGCGGCATCTCAGCCACTTCGTCAAGGAACAGCGTCCCCCCGTCGGCCATTTCGAGTAGGCCGGCACGGATGAGCTTGCCATCGGCTTCTTCGCCGAACAGTTCCTGCTCGAACCGTTCGGGCGTGATCCGCGCCGAATTGACCGTGACAAACGGATTGTCGGTGCGCGCGCTCCAACTGTGCAACAGGCGAGCGGCGACTTCCTTGCCCGATCCGGCGGGCCCGGTGATCAGCACCCGGCTGCCGGTGTGGGCAACGCGCTTCAGCGTGGCGCGCACGGTGTTGATCAGCGAGGAATTGCCGGTGAATTCATCGGCCATGCCGAAATCGCGGCGCAGGCGGGCATTTTCGCGCCGCAAGCGCTCGGTTTCGGTGGCGCGTTCGACCAGCAGCAACAGACGTTCGGCCTCGAACGGCTTTTCGATGAAATCTACAGCACCGCGGCTGATTGCCGAGACTGCGGTGTCGATATTGCCGTGGCCCGAAAAGATCAGCACGGGCAATTCGGGCTCGCGCTTCTTGATTTCATCGAGCACTTCGAGCCCGTCCATCGGGCTGCCGTGCAGCCACACGTCGAGCAGCACGAGGCTGGGACGACGCTCGTCGATCGCGTTGAGCGCGGCAACGCTGTCGCCGGCGACGCGGCACGAATAGCCTTCGTCGCTCAGCACGCCCGCGACCAGTTCGCGGATATCGCGTTCATCATCGACGATCAGGATATCGAGTGCCATTGAAATCAGGTCCTTCAGCGCGGCGACAGGGATGCCATCATGGCAGGGCGGATCGGATCGGCGCCATCGGCGGCCGATGCCAGCGGCGCGCGGGCAAAGCGCAGAGTCATGCGCGTGCCGCCGCCTTCGGCGGGCGCAAAAGCCATTTCGCCGCCGTGTTCCTCGACAATCTTGTTGACGATGGCGAGCCCCAGCCCGGTGCCCTTTTCGCGGGTGGTGACGTATGGTTCGAGAATGCGGTCGCGTTCGGCGGGCAGCCCCACGCCATTGTCGACCACATGGATGGTGATCGTCTGGGGATCGGCGACCAGGCTCACGGCGATGCGGCCTTTGAAATCCACATCTTCGTTACGCGCACGCGCTTCAATTGCTTCGACCGCGTTTTTCAGCACATTGGTCATCGCCTGGCCGAACTGGTGGCGATCGGCTTCGAATGGCTCGTTACTCGGTCCGTTGTAAACGAAGACGATTCTGGTATGCGCGATTTCCTGCAGGAAAATCGCCTGACGCACCAGTTCGCCGGCGTCTTCGGCGCGGAACACCGGTTTGGGCAGCCGCGCGAATGACGAGAATTCATCGACCATTTTGCGCAGATCGCCAACCTGGCGGATGATCGTCGCGGTCAGTTCCTCGAACAGCTCGGGGTCGGTGGTGATCTGGCGCAGATAGCGACGCTTCAACCGCTCGGTGGCGAGCTGGATCGGGGTCAGCGGGTTCTTGATTTCGTGCGCGATGCGCCGGGCTACGTCCGACCAGGCCGCGCGGCGCTGGTCCACCAATTGCCGGGTGATATCTTCGAATGTCACCACATGGCCGTTGGGGTCTTGCGCCACTTTGACAGCAAGCGTCAGCAAGTCGCCGCCTTTGGCATGGTGCACCACGCCGCTTGCTTCGCCGCTTTGCACCAGCTGGTGCAGCGGCGGGGCGAATTCGGCGAGCATTGCGCCGGTTGCATCGTGCCCGTCTTCGCCGAGCAGTTTCTGCGCCGAACTGTTGATCAGGCGGATCT
>CAITOD010000529.1 GCA_903893935.1 uncultured Sphingomonadales bacterium | reverse complement strand
GTTCTTCGCGTCGCCGGCGTAGCAAGCAAGCGCGGCTGTCAGGAATGCTGTGGTGATTTTCATTCATCTTTCCTCGTTCTTGATTCCGAAGGCGTTGACTGTTCCGTCGTAAGCGGTGAGCGTGAGAGGCTTCTCGACATAGACGCCTGCGCCCGCGCGCAGGGCATCGACGGCTATGCGCTCGTGCCGCGCATGCCATGCGATCGCCTGCCGATCCCCGTCATCGAAGCCCGCCGTGATCGAAGCGGTGGGCGGTCAAATCCATCTGACGAAACGGATATTGCCGCACCGGTTGTGACGGGACTGCGAAGGGACGATGACGGCGCGGCACGCGGCGCGGAGTGCGCCAGGTCGCGGTCCCGCACCCGACGCACGGCTCAGGGGTGCGGTTCGGCGGTGACCCCGGCGGCCGGTTCCGATTCCGGCCCGCCGGCCGCCATCACGTATATGCCGCTGGAGACGATCAGCAGCGCGCCGAGGACCGTCGCCACGCCGGGATGCGTCGACCAGATCAGCCAGTCGAACAGCGCGCCCCAGATCAGCGCCGTGTACTCGAACGGCGCGATCACCGACGCCGGCGCGAGCATGAACGCGCGCGTGATGCACTGCTGCGCCACCGCGCCGGTCACGCCGATCAGGGCGATCCAGCCCCACAGCGACGACGGTATCGGCTGCCAGGAGCCCCAGCCGAGCACGGCGCTGAACACCGCCATCATCGCCAGCACCCAGAACACCAGGCTGTCCGCGGTCTCGGTCTTGGACATAACGCGCGCGAGCACATAGCTGACCGTGTAGCAGCCGGCGCACACCAGGGCGGCCAGGGCCCCGAGCAGGTTGATGCCGGTCGTCGACGGGCGCAACAGCACGAGGGTGCCCGCCAGACCGACGAAAATCGCAATCCAAGCCCCCTTGCGGACGCGCTCGCCGAGCAGGGGTACCGATACCGCCGTGACCATCAGCGGCGCCACCATGAACAGCGTGTAGACGTTCGACAGCGACATCAGCCGCACCGCGTAGGCGAACGCGCTGATCATCAGCACCGACAGCAGCCCGCGCACGACATGCAAGCCGATCCGGTGGACCCGCAGATCGCGCAGACGCCTCCCGGCCACCACCGACAGGAGCACGAACGGCAGCGATGCTGCGCCGCGCAAGGTCGCGAGCTGCAGCGGGCCGAGCCGCGTGGACAGCACCTTGAGGCAAAGGTCCATGACCGAGAAGATCGCGACCGCGAACAACATCAGCATGACCCCGCGGGCACGGCTAGACTGCATAAACGGGGGCTCCGGGGGAACGCGCGCCTGGGCCGGGGGAACCCTAACCCGTGGCGAATACGGGAGATTACCTGCCCGGAGCCCAACTTGCGATTAGCGCGGTTGACCTTGACCGTAACTGCGCCTAGAATTCTGCGGCTATTCAGCCCGGGACGCACCGCGATGTGCGCGCCGAGGTGAATCTGAACCACCCCGGGCCGCCGAAAAGCGGCCCGAATGTTCTTTGGTGTCGACAGATCCGCAGCGAGCCGCGCGGCGAACAACCGCCGCACTGGCCCCTCGGGCAATGATTAAGGCAGAGCATGTCAACGACGAATCAGCTCATTCGCGACGGCCGCAACGACCCGGCGTCGAAGTCCAAGGTGCCGGCGCTGGGCGCGAGCCCGCAGAAGCGCGGTGTTTGCACCCGCGTTTACACGACCACGCCGAAGAAGCCGAACTCGGCCCTTCGCAAGGTCGCCAAGGTCCGCCTGACCAACGGCTTTGAAGTCATTTCCTACATCGGCGGCGAAGGCCACAACTTGCAAGAACACAGCGTTGTGCTCGTGCGTGGTGGTCGTGTCAAAGACTTGCCCGGTGTGCGCTATCACATCGTGCGCG
>CAITOD010000528.1 GCA_903893935.1 uncultured Sphingomonadales bacterium | reverse complement strand
GTTGGGGGACACTTCCACGAGGTCGAGCCCGACTTCCGCAGCCTGGTCGATCGCTTCGCGCGTGTACATGATTCCAAGGTTTTCGCCGTTTTCGTCGATCACGCGCACTTTGGGCACGTTGATCATCTGATTGAAGCGTGGCCCGCTCTTGACGGGGGGCGCCATCATGCGCCGGGGAGGGGGAGCTATCTTCGGTTCTCCTGTGGTTTTTTCGAAGCGCGCTCATAACACATCGCGCCAACAGATAAAGCGCTACTTCAGGCGGCACTCCGCCACAGCGCAAAGCGCGCAATCCGGCCCGCAGCGGGCACCAGCGCATCGGCAGCGAGCGCCGGTTCGAGCGCGGCGCGGATTGCCGGCGCATCGGCATCGAGCCCGCCGGTCAAGGCGCCGAACGCGGGCAGCACCATGCGCGTCCGGCTCGCCACCACGCAGGCGCGGCGGATCGTGCGCCCGCGCTGCACCACGCGCAGGCGCGGGTGAAAATGGCCCGAGAGTTCGGGGCGGGTTTCGCCGGGCTGCGCTTCGTGGCGCAGCACGATGCCGCCGAGCGCGGTTTCAACCAGATGCGTGCCCGGCAGCGCGGGTGCGACTGGCGCCGTGCCTTTGACATCGTGATTGCCGGTGATCCACACCCAGTCGGTGGCGCGGGTGAGCGCCGCGAGCATGCCGGCGGCATGCGGATCGAGCCGGTCGGGCCCGCCCGCATCGTGGAAATTGTCACCGAGGCAAAAGACTCGCCGCGCCCCCGTCACGCGCAAGGCGCCGGCCAGCCGTTCGAGCGTTTCGCGGCTGTCGTAAGGCGGCAGCATCTGTCCGGTGCGCGCAAAAAAGCTCGCTTTTTCGAGATGGAGATCGGCGACCAGCAGCGCGCGCTCTTCGGCCCAATACAGCGCGCGCAAGCCATCGCCCGCAGTGCCGAGGCAGAATTCCTGATCGTGGAACGGAAACGGTGCGAACGAAACGGGAACCATGCTCTGCCCTTGCCGTAACGCCCAAGCCTTGGCAAGGTCCTTCCTCCCCGGGACGGGGAGGGGGACCGCGCGAAGCGTGGTGGAGGGGCGAGGCCTGATTGCGCAACCTCGCATGGGCATCGCATGGGGCGAGCCCCCTCCACCATGCTGCGCATGGCCCCCCTCCCGTCCCGGGGAGGACTGAGGGGATGGGCATGAGTGATGTTGATTGGACCGAGGCTACGGCGCGTGCGCGCGAATGGTTCGAGAGCTTGCGGACGCGGATTTGCGATGCGTTCGAGGCGATCGAGCGCGAGGCCGGCAGCGATGCGCGCTTCGTATTCACCCCGTGGCAGCGCGAGGCTGCTGGCGCCGATGGCGGCGGCGGCGGCGTGCAGGGCCTGATGAAAGGCAAAGTGTTCGAAAAAGTCGGCGTCAATGTCTCGACCGTCGGCGGCGCGTTCAGCCCCGATTTTGCCGCCAGCATCCATGGCGCCGATGCCGAAAACCCCGGCTTTACCGCCACCGGCATCAGCCTGGTCGCGCATATGGCCAATCCGCATGTGCCGGCGGTGCATATGAACACGCGGTTTCTGACCACGCGCAAGGCGTGGTTTGGCGGTGGTGGCGATCTTAACCCGCCGATCCCCTATGACGAGGACACTGCCGATTTCCACGCCGCGTACAAGGCGGC
>CAITOD010000527.1 GCA_903893935.1 uncultured Sphingomonadales bacterium | reverse complement strand
GCTTTGCCTGCTTGGCGCAGGCGCCGGATCGTTGCTGATCCGGCGCATCGACAGCCACGCGCTGGGGCTGCTGGTACCGCTGCTGCTGGCGGGCGTGGCGCTCTATACGATGCTGTCGCGGCGGATGGAGGACCACGATGCGCCGCCGCAGCTGACAGCGGCAGGTTATGCGCCGGTGGCGGGCGCGATCGGGTTCTACGACGGCTTTTTCGGGCCCGGCGCGGGGCAGTTTTATGCCACCACGCTTGTGTCATTGCGCGGCCTGGGGCTGACACGCGCGATCGGGCTGACCAAATTGCTCAATGTCGCAAGCAATCTCGGCAGTCTGGTGGTGTTTGTCGCGGGCGGCCAGGTGCTTTGGCTGCTCGGGCTGTGCATGGGGCTCGGCGCGATGACCGGGGCGATGATCGGCAGCCGCCTCGCCACGCGCCATGGCGCGGCGGTGATCCGCCCGCTGCTGGTCACCGTCAGCCTGCTGCTGACGGCCAGGCTAATCTGGAACTGGTATACTGCCTAGGGCAGCAGCAGGCTGGCGTCACCGTAGCTGTAGAAGCGGTATCTTTGCGCGATGGCGTGGGCATAGGCCGCCTGCATGCGATCGAGCCCCATCAGCGCCGAAACCAGCATGAACAGCGTCGATCGCGGCAGATGAAAATTGGTCATCAGCCCGTCGATCGCGCGAAAGCGGTAGCCGGGCGTGATGAAAATGGCAGTGTCGCCGGCAAACGGCCGCACCACGCGGTCTTCGCCCGCAGCGCTTTCGAGCAGGCGCAAGCTGGTGGTGCCGACCGCGATCACGCGGTTGCCGCGCGCACGCACGGCATTGAGCCGGTCGGCCACGTCGGGTTCGATCCGCCCCCATTCGGCGTGCATCGCGTGGTCTTGCGTGTCGTCGGCCTTGACTGGCAGGAATGTGCCCGCGCCAACATGCAGCGTGAGCGTTTCGTGCCCGATCCCAGCCTCGGCCAGCGCAGCGAGCAGACCCGGCGTAAAATGGAGCGCCGCAGTAGGCGCCGCCACTGCGCCATCGCGCGCGGCAAACATCGTCTGGTAATCGTGCCGGTCGTCGGCATCGGTCGGGCGCTTGCCGGCAATATAGGGCGGCAGCGGCATGCGCCCGGCGCGTTCGAGCAGCACTTCGACCGGTTCGTCGCCGCCAAACGCCAGCGTCCAGCTGCCATCGTCGTGCAGCGTTTCCGCAAGCGCCATGACACCCGCGCCGAAATCGATCGCGTCGCCGCTGCGCAAACGCCGGCCGTTGCGCACGAATGCCTGCCAGCGCCGCAGATCGACCCGCTTGTGCAAAGTCGCGCCGATCCGCGCTTCGCCGCGCGTGCCTTCGAGTTGTGCGGGGATCACGCGCGTGTCGTTGAACACCAGCACATCGCCTTTGCGCAGCAGACCCGGCAGATCGCGCACGCCCAGATCGGCAAAAGGCCCCTCGCCCGGCACGTGCAGCAAGCGCGCTGCGTCGCGCGGCCGCGCCGGGCGCAACGCGATCAGGTCTGTCGGCAACGCAAAATCGAACAGATCAACCCGCATCGGGGAAGTTCAGCTCAATGCGTCTTGGAATGATTGAGCATGTCGGCGGTGATCGACCCGGCTGATGGCAGTTCGGGCTTGAGCACGGGCGCCGGTTTGTGATCGGCGGCGATCGAGGCCTGCACCACTTTGGTCGGATGCGCGGGCGGTTCGCCGCGCACCACGCGATCGACCGCGTCCATGCCCGAAATCACCCGGCCGAAATTGGTGTATTTGCGGTCGAGCGCCGAGCGCGGGTAGAACACGATGAAAAACTGGCTGTTGGCGGTGTTGGGCTCGTCGGTGCGTGCCATCGACACGGTGCCGCGTCCGTGCGGCACATCGTTGAATTCGGCCTCGAGATCGGGAAGCTTCGACCCGCCCTGCCCGGTGCCGGTGGGGTCGCCGGTCTGCGCCATGAACCCGTCGATCACCCGGTGAAAAATCACCCCGTCGTAAAAACCCTGTCGCGCCAGCGTCTTGATGCGTTCGACATGGTGCGGCGCCCATTGCGGCATCAGCCTGATCGCCACGCGCCCGCCGTTCGACAGATAGAGCACCAGCACGTTTTCCGGATCGTGGCTTTCATCGCCATCGATCACATAGGGAATCGCGTTCGACGAAATGACCCGATCGACTTTGTACGGCTTGATTTCGGCCTTGGAGTCCTTTTGCTGCGCGAGCGCCGGAACGGCCGCGAGCACGACGCCCAGCGCAAGAGTGGCAAACAGGCGAAAACGCATCAAGCAATATCCCGTCATAAATCTGCCCCGCCGATAGGCGAGCGTGGCTTAGCCTGCAATGAACATTTGGCGCCAGCCCTGCTCTGGCCAGGCCTGCTCTTGCTGGTCGGTCAGTAGTCGCCAAGCCGCCCCTGCACCTGGACGCGCGCCACGACTTCATCGCGCACTGCGGGCGACACGAACTGGGTGATATCGCCGCCGAACAGCGCGATTTCCTTGACCAGTTTCGACGCGATCGGCTGCAAGCTGACATCGGCCATCAAAAACACCGTTTCGATGCGGTTGTTGAGCTGCTGGTTCATCCCGGCCATCTGGTATTCGTATTCGAAATCGGCCACGGCGCGCAGGCCCCGGATGATCACGCTCGCCCCTTCGTGTT
>CAITOD010000526.1 GCA_903893935.1 uncultured Sphingomonadales bacterium | reverse complement strand
GCTGCGGGTGTCCAGCACGATTTGGCGGGCTTGGGTATCTCCGGTAACGAACACCGCCTGCGGCATTCCGGCAAACACCCTGAGGCGGATCACGCGCACCGGACCGCCGTGCCACGCAGCCAAGGCGCGGATGGCCATTGTATGGATGTCGGAAGACGCCAGCGGTGCGGAATAGTCTGCCACCATGCCGATCGGGACGACCCCGAAGGCAAGCTTGTCAGGGTGCTGCCAGCGATAGACCGCCAGCGAAAAACTGTCGGCCGACAGGACCGCGCCTGACACCGCCACGATCAGCAGCGGCAACGCTGCGACCAGCGCCAAGCCGCGATGCACATTGCGCCAGCCATCGCCACCGCCCCACCAGGGCGAGAGGCGCCCGTTGCGCCGGCGCAACCGATAAACCCGCCACCACAGGCCCAGGCCGATCACCACCAGCCCGGCCAGCGCGGCGGCAGCGAGCATATCGATCCACAGCATGCCGTCGCCGAGCGCCCAGAGCCTGTGCCAGCGCTTGGCCACGAGATGGTGGCTTTGCGGCATGCCGCCGGGTCTGGCGGGATCGGGCACGGTGCCCAGGTCCTGCCCGGTAGCGGGATCGAAACGGCGGGTTGCGCCATTGACCAGCGTATGCACCACGGGCCGGCTGCCATCCATGCGCAATTCGATCCAGCGCGCGCCGGCGGCACCTTGTGCGCTGGCCCGGTCGAACGATGCCACGATCGGCAGATTGGGGGGGAGCTTGCGGGCGGCATAGTCGCCCGGCGCGATCACGGCATAGTTGCCCGGCCCGTCCAGACTTTCGCGCGTGGCGGCAAGGTCGGGTTCGGTTGCAGGGGCATTGCGCACGATCGCGGCAAGGTCGATCACCTGTATGACCGCGCCGCTTATACCGAGATAGAACAGCAGGCACGCTGCCACCACGCCGATCGCCCGGTGGGTGGAGGCAAGTCCAAACCGCGCTTTCACAGGCAGCACCCTTCCCGTCTCAACGGTTTGGAATCGGACTTGTCCCTCGACAGCCCGATCCCAAACCCATTGTGCGCGCGATCAGTATTTCGCGCCGAAGGTCACACCGAACGTGCGCGGATCACCAATCGAAGTTGCCGGCAGGACCGATTGTTTTACCGCATAGTTTCCAACATTGCGGATGTATGCGGCAACCGACAGCCGATTGCCCGGCAGGCTGAGCCGGGCATGGAATTCACCCAGCCAATATGCCGGCTGATAGCCATAGCCCTGCGCGTCTTCGACCGGATTGACCCAGTACCCGGTGCTGTAGAACGCACTGCCGCCAACCACGAGGCTGGTGGCCGACGAAAGATCGAAGGTATGGTCATAGCCAGCCGTCATCGAGAACGTCGGCGAATGCGGCTGAACCGCGCCGGCAATGTCATAGAACAGCAGCGCGCCGCTCACCTGGTCGTTATAGCCATCGGGGCAGGTCATCGCCTGGGCCGCCGAGGTGAGGCCAACCGTAGCGCACGAGCCTTGCTTCTTGTTGAACTTGGCATCAAGCCAGGTGGCGTTGAGGTGCACCATATCGCTGCGCGTGAATTGGGCGCGGATCTGCGCTTCGGCCCCCCACGTGTTAGCCCCGACACCGAACGTTGGCACCAGGCAGGCGATGCGCGGATCACCATTGCCGCACGGCGAGCCGCCAGTGCTCGGCACAAAGCCGTTGTACTTGTCGAGATCCTGATAGTTGCTGATGTTGTAGTGGAAGGCATCCAGATTAACTTGCAGGTGGTTGTCGAGGAACCGGTTTTTCAGGCCGAATTCGAACCCGGTGTTGACCTCGCTCTGGAACGCGATCGGGCCGCCGGTGGCACTGGAATAGCCCGAATAACCCCCGGGACGATAGCCTGACGAAATCGTGGCATAGGCCATCGAAGTCGACGCAAGATCATATTCCACCCCGGCGCGATAATCGAAGTGCGAAGCTCTTGG
>CAITOD010000525.1 GCA_903893935.1 uncultured Sphingomonadales bacterium | reverse complement strand
CGACGGCGCCAACCACCGCTTCATCACCAGCGGGCAGGCGACCGCGCTCACCCCGCGCTATTCGCCCGATTATCGCCAGATCGCCTATCTCAGTTACGTCGACGGGCGCCCGCGCATTTATGTCTACGATATCGGCACCGGGCACCAGCATCTGGTGACCGAAGCCAAAGGGCCCACGTTCGCCCCGCGCTGGTCGCCCGATGGCCGCTTCATCCTCTATTCGATGGCGCTCGCCGGCAACACCGATATCTATCGCGTGCCCGCCACCGGGGGCGCATCCGAACGGCTGACCAACACGCCCGGCATCAACATCGGCGGCAGCTATTCGCCCGATGGCCGCAAGATCGTGTTCGAAAGCGATCGCGGCGGCAGCCAGCAGATCTATGTGATGAACGCCGACGGATCGGGCCAGCACCGCATCAGTTTTTTCGGCGGACGCGCGGCGACGCCCGAATGGAGCCCGCGCGGCGACCAGATCGCATTTACCTGCATTTGCGGCAATTTGCGGATCGCGGTGATGGACCCGCAAGGCCACGACCGCCGCTTTCTGACCAACAGTTGGCAGGATGAAGCGCCGACCTGGTCACCCAACGGACGCATCGTGCAGTTCTTTCGCACTGAGCGCGGCACCGGGCATACGTCGATCTGGCAAGTCGACCTGACCGGGCGCAACGAACGCCGGCTGAACACCCCGGTCGATGCCTCCGATCCCGCGTGGGGCCCGGTGCTGCCTTGAAGTCTTTCTGTTTGAGTTTCCCAGTACGACCATGCACGTTCACCCTCTCTTGACCAAGGAGCTTGCCCCATGACGCTCATTCGTGTTTCGGCCCGCATCGCGGGCGCAGTGTTGCTGATCGGCCTCGCCGGTTGCGCGGGCAAGCCCAAGGAATTGCCGCCGCAGCCGGTTTCGGCGAGTTCTTCGACGCAGAACGGTCCGGTAATGCCGGCGCAGCAGCAACCGACCGGGCCGGTCCCGGGCAGCGAAGCCGATTTCCTCGCGTCGGTGATTTCCGACACCGTTCATTTCGAACTCGACAAATACGACATCGATGCCGAAAGCCAGGGCATCCTGCGCAGCCAGGCGCAGTGGCTGGCGCGCTATCCGGGCAAGTCGGTCACGATCGAAGGCCATTGCGACGAACGCGGGACGCGCGAATACAACCTTGCGCTCGGCGAACGCCGCGCCAATGCGGCGAAAAACATGCTGGTGAGCCTCGGCGTCGATGCCGCGCGGATCACCACTGTCAGCTATGGCAAGGAACGCCCGATCGCACTCGGTTCGGACGAGGCAGCCTGGGCCAAAAATCGCCGCGCGGTCACTATCGCGGTCAACTGATCGCGCGTGAATTCAGCAGGATAACCGGCCTGCGCCAAAGCTGCGCGCAGGCCACAAGCGTTTTTGCCCAAGCAACAGCTTGACCTTTGGGGGCGGGTTGGGCTTGGCTTGCGCGATGACGCGTCACGCACGATCAAACGACTGGGGATTCCCGCGCTGGCGCGGCTATGGCGGCGGGCGCGACGCCAAACCGATTCGCATGTGCGATCGCGCCGGGTGCGACCAGCCGGGCAATTGCCCCGCGCCCAAATCGCCCAACACGCCCGACCGCTGGTATTTCTGCGCCACGCATGCGGCCGAATACAATGCCGGCTGGAACTATTTCGAAGGGCTCGACAAGGAAGAGGCCGCCGCGCGCGAACGCGCGGAAAACACCGAATCGTCGGGCTATCGCCAGGCCGCCTGGGCTGAATGGGG
>CAITOD010000524.1 GCA_903893935.1 uncultured Sphingomonadales bacterium | reverse complement strand
CGAACTGGTCGCCCGTATCCACGCGATCATCCGCCGCTCAAAGGGGCACTCGGACAGCGTTATCCGCACCGGCAAGCTGATCGTCAATCTCGACACCCGCACCGTGGACGTCGATGGCTCGCCGCTGCATCTGACCGGCAAGGAATACGGCATCCTCGAACTGCTCAGCTTGCGCAAAGGCACGACGCTGACCAAGGAAATGTTCCTCAATCATCTCTACGGGGGCATGGACGAGCCGGAGCTGAAGATCATCGATGTCTTCATCTGCAAGCTCCGCAAGAAGCTCGCCAACGCCTCGAACGGCAAGAACTACATCGAAACGGTGTGGGGCCGCGGCTATGTGCTGCGCGATCCCGAAGATATGTCGGTCGAGGCAGCCTGAAGCTTCCGCCCTCAACGCGATGAAAAGACCCGCCTCATGGCGGGTCTTTTTTTAATGCGCGACTGCTGCTTCACGGTTGATTTCGGCCGCCGCATTGGCGGGCGGCGCTGCGGCGGGGGCAACGCGGGGCCGGGGGCGCGGTGCCAGCCAGATAAAGCATGCGGCAAACGCAAAGATGGCCGCGCAATAAAGGCACACGGTGTTGGTCGCCAGCGTCACCGCCTCGGTCGTGACCATGCGATCAAGTATGACCCTGCCGACCAAGCCCTGCTGCATCATGGCGGCGGCTGGATGGATCCGGCCCGCGAGCTCGGCATGGGCATATTTGGTCTCGTAATCCCAGCCGGTGGTCGACAGCGAGGTCGCAAAAGCACCCGACAACGTGCGCATGAAATTCTGGATGCCCGCGGCCGAGGCGGTTTCCTGCGGCATGACCGAGCCGAGCGCCAGCGTGGTGGTGCCAACGAAGAAGAACGGCATGCCGAAGCCTTGCAGGAATTGCGGCAGCGCGATGTCGAAAAAGCCCATGTCGGTGGTCCACCGGCTGCGCAGAATGGCCATCAGGCCGAGCCAGACCACTCCAAAACAGATCAGCCCACGCACATCGAAGCGGGTGGTCATTTGCGCCACCACCGGCGACATGAAGACCGCCAGCACGCCCATGAAGCCCATCGCCTGGCCCGCCACCGTTGCGGTGTAATCGAGATTGGTCTGCAAAAACAACGGCGTGAGCACGACCAGCGCAAAAAACGCGGCATACGACGTGGCCTGGGTCAGCACGCCGACGGTAAAGCCGCGATGGCGGAACACCGACAAGTCGACGATCGGATTGCGTTCGGTCAGTTCCCAGATCAGGAAAGCGACAAAGCCGATCGCTGCGACCACGCCCAGCGTGCAGATCAGGTTGCTGGCAAACCAGTCTTCCTCGCGGCCTTTGTCGAGCATGATCTGCAGGGCGCCGACCCACACCACCAGCATCGCCAGCCCGACGAAGTCGATCGGCTTTGACACGGTCGGGGTTTCATAGCGCCGGATAAACTGGACCGCGACCGTGGCGCACAGCGCGACGATCGGCAGGTTGATGAAAAATATCCAGTGCCACGACAGGTTGTCCGAAATCAGCCCGCCCAGGATCGGCCCGGCAATCGGCGCGCTGACCGTGGTCATCGCCCACAGCCCCAGCGCGGCGCTGGCTCTGTGCGGCGGAAAAATGCGCAGCAGCAGCGTCTGCGACATCGGCATCATCGGCGCGCCGCACAAGCCCTGCATGACGCGAAACGCAATCAGCGCTTCGAGACTTTGCGAAAGCCCGCACAGCAGCGAAAACAGCCCGAACCCCAGCAGAGCGAGCGTGAACACGCGCACTGCGCCGAAGCGCGCGGCCAGCCACCCGGTCAACGGCACGCAGATCGCTTCTGCCACCGCGTACGACGTGATCACCCAGGTGCCCTGGCTGGGCGAAACCGCCAGGCTGCCCGAGATATGCGGCACCGAGACATTGGCGATAGTGATATCGAGCACCACCACGAAGTTCGACAGCGCGAGCGCGAACGCGGCGAGAAACATCGCCGCGCCGCGCAGCGGCTCGACCGTGGGCGGCGCGAAGACGGGGGCAGGACCGGCCATGATGCGGACCCCTCAGTTGCCGTGGGTGTCGATCGTGGCGTCGACCGACAGGCCGATGCGCAGCGGATGCCGGGCCAGTTCCTGGCGGTCGAGCGCGATCCGCACCGGCAGGCGCTGCACCACTTTGATCCAGTTGCCGGTGGCGTTCTGCGCGGGGATCACCGCGAGCGCCGAACCGGTGCCGCCCGAAAAGCCGACCACGCGCCCGTGATAGACGACACTGCCGCCATAGAGGTCGGCGGTGAGTTCGGCCGGCTGGCCGGGCCGCACGCCGCGCAACTGGCTTTCCTTGAAATTGGCATCGACATAGGCCTCGGCCACCGGGACGATCGCCATCAGCGTGGTGCCCGTCGCAACCCGCTGGCCAAGCTGGACATTGCGCTGGGTGATCACGCCATCGACCGGCGCGCGGACAATGGTTCGCGCCAGATCGATCCTCGCCTGATCGAGCCGCGCCTTGGCTGCCAGCACATCGGGGTTGGTCCGCACGGTGGTGCCGGCGATCAGCGCATCGTTGGCGGCTTCCTGCCCATTGGCCGAGCCGCGCGCGGCTTGCGCCTGCGCCAGCCCGGCGCGCGCCGCGGCCAGATTGCCTTGCGCCACGGTAAAGGCGGTGTTCGCGCTGCTCAGTTCTTCGCCCGAGACGCCACCATCGGCGGCGAGCGCCTTGCGCCGCGACAGATCGAGCTGCGCCCGCGCGAGATCGGCCTCGGCGATGGCGACTTGCGCGCGCATCCGGCCGATATCGGCTTCGCGCTCGTTGATTTGCGCGCCCAAAGCGCGGCCGGTGGCCATCGTTTGCTGTACTTTGCGCACGGCACTGGCATAGCCCGCTTCGGCGGCTGCGAGCGCGAGGCGCGCATCGGTCGGATCGAGCACCACCAGCACATCGCCCTTGTGCACCGCCTGGGTGTTGCCGACGCGCACTTCGGTTACCGCGCCGCTGGTCAACGGGGTCACTTGCGCGACATCGGCGTTGACATACGCATCATCGGTTTCGACGTAACGGCCCGCTTCAAGCCATTGATACGCCAGATAGCCGATCGCGATCAGCGCCAGCGCGATGCCGAACACGGCAAAGGCGCGCTTGCGTGCAGATGTTGGTTCAGTCTGGGCCATGCGAGGCAAATCCTGTGAAGGGGGAACAATCGGATCGAGGGACATTCAGGCTTTGAAGCCGCCGCCGAGCGCACGGATCAATTCGACCCGCACCGCCAGCACGCGCCCCTGGCAATCGGCGAGCAACTGGCGGTTGCGCAACAGCGCGTCTTCGGCCGACAACACCGCGAGATAGGAAGACAGGCCGCCGGCGTAGCGACGCCTGGCGAGGTCCCAGGCTTCTTCCGAACGCGCCACCGCTTCCTGCGCGGCAGCGAGTTCGCTCGCCAGCGCAGCCTGCCCGGCGGCGGCATCGGCGACTTCGCGTACCGCTTGCACCAGCATATCGTCATATTGCGCGACCGCCGCTTCGTAGCCGCCGCGCGCGGCCCGGTAATCGCCCGCGAGGCGCCCGCCGGCAAACAGCGGCAGATTGATCGCGGCTTGCGCCTGCCCGGTGCGCGAAGTCTCTGCCGTCAGATTGGCGAGGCCGAGCGATTGTGCACCGATCAGCGCCATCAGGTTGATATCGGGAAAATAGGCGGCGCGGGCGGCCCGCACGCGCGCGGCCGCCGCTTCCGCCCGCGCGCGCGCGGCAGCAATATCGGCGCGGCGCGCGACCAGATCGAGCGCCAGCCGCGATGGCAGCGGCACGATCCGGAACTGGCCGGGTACCGGCGGCGCGATCGCAGCGCCGCGATCGGGCCCGGCGGCCATCAAGGCGGCCAGCCGGTTGCGGGTGAGCGCCAGCGCCGCATCGGCAGCCGCCAGATTGGCACGCGCTGCCGGCACATCGGCTTCGGCCTGGCGTTGCTCGGCGCGCGTATCCAGCCCGTTGAGCACGCGCTTGGCGACCAGCGCGGCGGTTTCCTCGCGCACTTTGACCGCAGCCGCCGCGACGTCGCGCAGCGCGGACTGCCGCCCGAGGTCGGCATAGGCCGAAGCGATCGAAGTGGCGATGGCGAGCCGCGCGGCGCGTGCCTCGATCGCCGCTGCGGCTTGTTCGGATGTGGCGGCTGCCAGTTCGGCATGGTTGCGGCCAAACAGATCAAGATCATAGGCAAGATCGAGATGCGCCGCGCCGGCGCTGTTCCAGCCCTTGGGGATGAATGCGGGGGGAAAGCCCTGATTGTAGGTTGCCTTTTGCGCGCCGGCACTGGCGCCGGCCGAGGTCTGGGGCAGCGCGGCGGCACTGGCGCTGCGCGCATAGCCTTCGGCCATGTGCAGCCGCGCTGCCGCTTCGGCAAGCCCGGGCGACGCTTTGAGCGCTTCCTCGATCAGGCCCGACAATTGCGCATCGCCATAATCGCGCCACCAGTTCTCATCGGGCCATGCATCGGCCCGGCTGCCCTCAACACTGGCGGCGGCCAGCGTTTCGGCAGGGCGCAAGGCGGGCGCGGCTGCCATTGGCGGCGGAACGGCGCAGGCGCCGAGCGCCCATGCACCGAGCAGGGGCGCAGCCGCCCGTACCGGCCGGGCAAGGAAGGGAAAGAAGGGCATTGGCGCTCCGCGCGTTCTGTACTGATCGGTCACTAACGCCAATCTCACGCTTGACCTCCCTATGTCAAGCGTTAGGTGTACGCAATGGTCACTAAGTGCAGGCTAGCCCGGTCCAGTCCCGATGAACGGCGCGATCACATTATCGCGGTGGCGGCGGTCGCGTTTGCCGATGAAGGCTATGGCGCCACCTCGATGTCGACCATTGCGGCGCGGCTTGGTGGCTCGAAAGCCACGCTTTACAAATATTTTCCCTCAAAAGAGGGCTTGTTCGAAGCGGTCATGCAGCAGCGCTGCGAACGCGTGCTGGCACCCTTGCGCGATTTGCGCAGCAGCGCCGGCACCGATCTCGAATCGTTGCTGGTTGAATTCGGGGTGCACTTCCTCACCAAGATCTACGAACCCGGTGCGCTCGATGTGCACCGGCTGATCCAGAGCGAAGGTGGGCGCTTTCCCGAACTGGCCGAAGCTTTTTTTCGCGCCGGGCCCAACAATGTGCTCGATGAACTGCGCGCCACGCTCGAACGGTTTGCGCAAGGCGGACAGATTGGTTGCGACGATCTCACGCTTGCGGCAGGGCAATTCCTGGGCATGTTGCGCGGCGATCGGCACTGGCGGTTCACTGCGGGGTTGCTGCCTGCGCCCGATGCCGACGAGATCGCCCGGGAGGTTCGCCATGCGGCGCGGATCTTTGTCGCAGGCCTCGCGCCGCGACCGGCTTGACCGGCTCCCCCGGCTTTGCCATCGCGTTCGCGCCATGGCCCCCCACGATCCGACCACGCTCAACCGCCTTTACGGGCGATCCAAAGGCAAGCCCTTGCGCGTGGGGCAGCAGGAACTGGTCGATCGGCTGCTGCCGCAAATCGCGGTGCCGCCGAGCGGACCGGTAACCGCCGAGCGCCTGTTCGGGCACGATTGCCCGCTCCATTTCGAAGTCGGGTTCGGCGGCGGCGAGCACCTGGCCTATCGCGCCGACTTGCTGCCCGATCATGGCTTCATCGGCGCCGAGCCGTTCCTCAACGGCGTCGCGCAAGCGCTGATGCATGTCGATGGCGTCTATGGCGCGGGCGAACGGCTCGGCAATGTGCGTATCCACCATGGCGATGCGCTCGACGTGCTGCGCCGCCTGCCCGATGCATCGCTGTCGTTTCTCTATCTGCTCCATCCCGACCCCTGGCCCAAGGCGCGCCATAGCAAGCGCCGGATGATGAACGACGGACCGCTCGCGCTGTTTGCCGCCAAGCTGCGCCCCGGCGGCGAATTCCGCTTTGGCACCGACCACCCGGTCTATCTGCGCCACGCCTTGATGGTGATGCGCCGCCACACCGACCGCTTCGAATGGCTGGCGCAAACCCCGCACGATTTCCAGCAGCGCCCGGGCGGCTGGCCCGAGACCCGCTATGCCGCCAAGGCGCGCGCGCTGGGCCACGAAATCTGGTATTTCCGCTATCGCCGCCGCGCGCCTTTAACCTCAAACTAACCATCTTTGCCTAGATTTGCGGGCGGGCGACCACTTGGCAAGCGATAGGCCAGACACGCGGGGCGCCCGGGAGTTACGGGCAATGTCGACGACCTCGAGCGCACAACTGGTTCTGGCTGAAATGCGCGAATTCGCGGCCTTTTCGGCGAGCGAACAGCGTTATATCCGGCGCAGCCTCGATATCGGCCTCGGGCGCAACGATGCCTTCCGGCTGTGGGCGCGCAATGGCGAGGAAACCGCCTCGATTCGCGCGCAATATGTCGTCTATCAGGATCTCAAGCTGTTGCGCCGCGCGCTCGTCCCCTCCGAAGCGCCCGATGCGCTCGATGCGATCATGAACCCGCTGCTGCGCGTGACCTCGTTCGATCTGGCGCAGGAACGCCTCGCCGGGTTTTGCGCCTATCGCTTCCTCTATGAACGCCTGCTCGGCGCGGGTATCCGCCCCTGGCTGCCCGCGGCTTTCTGCGGTGCGGCGGCGCTGCCGCGCATCCGCCCCGAACGCCGCAAAGGCCTGCTCCAGTCGATCAGCGAAGCCGCCGCCACCGCACCGGGCTGGTCGCGCCGCGACCCGATCTTCTACCCCGAATACGTCGAACTCGAAGCGGCCTGAACGACCGGGTTTTTTGCCGCCTCCCTTGACCACGGCGCAGGACAAGCGTATCTTACTTTTGTCTTACATCTGAGGTCAAGCGCGTGCCCGATCCGTTGACCACCGTCGTTTCGACCAAAGGCCAGGTCATTCTGCCCAAAGCAATCCGCGACCAGTTGCAGTGGGGCGCGGGGACAAAGCTGGTCGTTGAAGAGACCGCTGACGGCGTCATGCTCAAAGCGGCGCCGGTGTTCGCCCCGTCCACTCTCGACGCGGTGTTCGGCGCATTGGTGCCGCGTGGCCCGGCCCTATCAATCGACGCGATGAACGAAGTGATAACCGACGAAGCACGCCGGCGTGCGCGCGATT
>CAITOD010000523.1 GCA_903893935.1 uncultured Sphingomonadales bacterium | reverse complement strand
TTCGAACAAAAGGCGCAGGCCACCGTTATGGAGCGGATCGGGCGCGACATGATCGGCTTTATCGGCGGGTGCGACAGCCTGGGCAATGTGCAGTTTCCCAAAAGCGCGATGCCGGTCAACCCCCTGCTGGACCAGCCCGAAGTGCTGGAGGATGTGCGCCTGGCCGATTGTGCTGCAGCGGTGGTTTCGGTCACTGCTGACCGGCTGAATTTCACGCCCGATCCCCCGTTCGATTTCGGGCTGGTACAGTTCGACAATGGTGCGCGCGTGTTGATGGAAATGGTCGATCGCCCGGCACGGGGCTTTGCCGTCGGGCAGCCTGTGCGGATGCGGCTGCGCATCAAATCGCACAACGAACGGCTTGGTTTCAGAACATATTTCTGGAAGGCGGCGCCGCTGGCTCGCCCGTTGCTGGAGACCGAATGATGGCGACCGGAATTCGGGACAAAGTTGCGATTGTCGGCATGGGGTGCACCCGGTTTGGCGAACGCTGGGACGTGGGGGCTGATGGCCTGATGGTCGAAGCCTATGCAGAGGCGCTGGCCGATGCCGGGATCGAACGATCGCGGATTGAGGCAGTGTGGGTGGGCAATGCGCTGGATGACATCAACGTGGGCAACAGCGCGCTGCCGGCGGCGCATGCGCTGCGCCTGCCGCGCGTGCCGGTGACCCGGGTCGAAAACATGTGCGCCACGGGCACCGAAGCCTTGCGCGGTGCGGCCTATGCCGTAGCCAGCGGCGCGGTCGACATCGCGTTGGCGATCGGCGTCGAAAAGCTGAAGGATACCGGGTACGGCGGGCTGCCATTGCGCACCAAGGGCGTGCAGAACGATCTGTGGATGCCCTATGGATCGGCACCGGGCACATTCGCGCAACTGGCCGGCGCCTATGCCGCGCGCCACGGCATTGCCGGCGCCGATCTCAAGCGCGCGATGGCGCATGTTTCCTGGAAAAGCCATCAGAACGGCGCGCTGTCGCCCAAGGCGCACTTGCGCGGCGCGGTCGATATGGACAAGATTCTCAATGCCCCGATGATTGCCGATCCGTTGGGGCTGTTCGATTGCTGCGGCGTGTCCGATGGCGCGGCCGCGGCGATCGTGACCACGCCGGACATTGCGCGGGCGCTGGGCAGGCAGGACCCGGTCACCATCAAGGCGATCCAGCTGTCCGCCAGCAATGGCTGGGAAATGCAGTTTGGCGCGTGGGATGGTGCATCGGTGCCCAACACGCGGGCGGCGGCTGCGCGCGCCTATGCCGAGGCCGGGATTGCCGATCCACGCGGCCAGATCGACCTGACCGAAGTGCATGACTGCTTTTCCATCACCGAACTCGTGATCATGGAAGACCTTGGCCTGTCGGACGAAGGCCGCGCGCCGGTGGATATTCTGGATGGCCGGTACGATCGCGACGGGGCCATTCCGTGCCAGCTGGACGGGGGGCTGAAATGCTTTGGCCATCCGGTTGGCGCTTCGGGGCTACGCATGGCTTATGAAGTCTACAACCAGTTGCAGGGCCGGGCCGGCGAACGCCAGCGCGCCAAGGCGGATTTCGGGCTGACTCACAATCTGGGCGGATCGCCGTTCAACAGCGTGGCCGCTGTGGCAATCCTGGGCCGGCTGAACTGAAGGAGCGAATGGCATGGCGGGTCTGTGGTTTGAACAGTTTTCGGTGGGGCAGGTGTTTGCGCATGAAGTGCGCAAGACCGTGCTTGATTACGAAAACAGCCTGTTTTCCTCGCTCACCTACAATCCGGCGCAAGTGCACATCGATCACGCCTATTGCTCCACGACCGAATTCGGCAAGCCGCTGATGAATTCGATCTTCACACTGGGCCTGGTGATCGGGTTGTCGGTGCAGGACACCACGCTGGGCACCACGGTGGCCAATCTGGGGATGACCGAAACGACATTTCCGCAGCCCGTCTTTTCGGGTGACACGATCCGCGCCGAAACGCGGGTACTGGCCCTGCGCGAAAGCCGGTCGCGCCCCGATCAGGGGATCGTCACGTTCGAACACATCGGGCTGAACCAGCGTGACGAAGTGGTGTGCCGCACCCTGCGCAACGCCCTGATGCTGAAGGTGCCGGCATGAGGCTGCGTTCGCTGCTGTTCGTGCCCGGGGATAGCGACCGCAAGTTTGCGCGCGGTCGCGAGGCCGGCGCCGATGTGCTGATCCTCGATCTGGAAGATGCTGTTGCGTCGGCGATGAAGGCGGCGGCACGGGCGCGCGTTGCCGGCTGGCTTGACCAGGCAGAGGATGTGGCCGCGCGCCTGTTCGTGCGGGTCAATCCGCTGGGCACCGGGCTGACCGACGATGATCTTGCGGCAGTGGTGCGCCCTGGCCTGGCGGGTGTGCTGGTGCCAAAGGCAGACGGGGCGCAGGATATTGCCGTGATCGCGGAAAAGCTTGCTTCACTCGAGGTTGCTGCGGGGATGGCACCGGGCACGGTGAAAATCATGGTGGTCGCCACCGAAACGCCGCAGGCGATGTTTGCGCTGGGCAGCTATACCCCGCGGCACCCGCGCCTGATCGGCCTGACCTGGGGGGCAGAAGACCTGGCGGCGGCGATTGGCGCCACGGCCAACAAGGAACCCGGCGGGGCCTGGACCGACCCGTACCGGCTGGCGCGGTCGCTGTGCCTGTTTGCCGCGGCGTCGGCCGGGGTCACGCCGGTTGATACCCTGTTTGCCGATTTTCGCGATGCCGCGGGGCTGGAAACCGATTGTCGCCGCGCCCGGCGCGACGGGTTTCTGGGCCGCATCGCCATCCACCCGGACCAGGTCGAAGCGATCAACCGCTGCTTTTCGCCATCAGACGAAGAAATTGCCGAAGCACGCAAGATCATCGCCGCCTTTGCCGCCAACCCCGATGCCGGAACGCTGGGCATCGATGGCCGCATGGTCGACATTCCCCATCTCAAGGCGGCGCAAAAAACACTCGCTGCCGCCGGTTACGCCGATGTCTGACCTGCCCGGATCCGCCCCGAACCTGCAAACCCAGCGTCTATGCGTGGAGACTACCCGATGACCAGCACCCGGCCGCTGCCGACAGAAGAGGACCTTCAGGCGATTCGCGAAGGCGTCAGGGCTGCCTGCGCGCCGTTTGATGACGAATACTGGCTGGCGCGCGATGACGATGGCCGTTTCCCGCGCGAATTCCACCGCGCCATGGCCGATGGCGGCTGGCTGGGCATCACCATGCCCGAAGAATACGGCGGATCAGGCCTTGGCGTGACCGAGGCGATGACGATGATGAGCGAAGTTGCCGCATGCGGCGGCGGATTTGCCGCGGCATCGACCATTCACATCAATCTGTTTGGCCCCCACCCGATCGTGGTGAAGGGCACGCCGGAACAAAAGGCGCGCTGGGTGCCGCGGCTGGTCGCGGGCGAAGACCAGTGCTGTTTCGGCTTTACCGAACCGGATGCGGGCCTCAACACCACGCGGATCAAGACGTTCGCGCAAAAAGTGCCCGGCGGCTATGTCGTCAACGGTCAGAAAGTGTGGACCTCGACCGCGCAAGTGGCCAACAAGATCATGCTGTTGACCCGCACGACCAAGTTTGAAGACTGCGCCCGGCCAACCGATGGCATCACCATTTTCTACACCGATCTCGACCGAACCAGGATCGATGTGCGCCTGATTGCCAAAATGGGGCGCAAGGCGGTGGATTCGAACGCGATCTTCATCGACGGTCTGTTCATCCCCGACGAGGATCGCATCGGCGAAGAGGGGAAGGGGTTTGGCTATATCCTCCACAGCCTCAATCCCGAACGCATCCTGATCGGTGCCGAAGCAATCGGTATCGGCCGCGATGCACTGGCGCGCGCAACGCAATATGCCAAAGACCGGGTGGTGTTCGACCGGCCGATCGGTATGAACCAGGGCATTCAGCATCCGCTGGCCGAAAAGTGGATGTATCTGGAAAGCGCCTGGTTGATGGTGGAAAAGGCCGCGCGGCTGTATGACAGCGGCCTGCCGTGCGGGGCCGAGGCCAATGCTGCTAAGTTCCTGGCCGCGCGCGCCTGCCATGATGCAGCGTGGCAGGCAGTCGCGACGCATGGCGGGTTTGGCTATGCCAAGGAATACCACGTCGAACGGCTCTATCGCGAGGCTGCGCTGACACGGCTGGCGCCGATTACCGAGCAGCTGATCATGAGCTTTATCGCCGAAAAGGTGCTGGGCCTTCCCAAAAGTTATTGAGGACAATCGTATGGGCATGATGGATGGCAAGGCGGTGCTGGTCACCGGTGCGGGGCGCGGGGTTGGGCGCGGCATTGCGCTGGCGATGGCGCGGGCCGGCGCTGCGGTCGTCGTCAACGATCTGGGCGTGTCGATTGCCGGAGATGGCGAAGACGAAGGATCACCCGCTGAACAGGTTGTTGCGGAAATCCGCGCGGCCGGCGGCAAGGCGGTGGCCAACCATGACAGCGTGTCCGACTGGCTGGGGGCAGGGCGCATGGTCAAGGATGCGGTCGACAATTTCGGCCGGATCGACGCCGTGGTGAACAATGCCGGAAACTTGCGCGACGTGTTCTTTCACAAGATGGGTCCGGACGATTTTCGCGCCGTAATCGAAGTGCACCTGATGGGCAGTTTCAACACCAGCCGCGCGGCCGCACCGTTTTTCAAGGAACAGGGCAGCGGCGCCTATGTACACATGACCTCAACGAGCGGCCTTGTCGGCAATTTTGGCCAGGCCAACTATGCCGCGGCCAAGCTGGGGATTGTCGGCCTGTCCAAATCGATTGCGCTCGACATGCAGCGGTTTGGCGTGCGGTCCAATGCGGTGGCACCCTGGGCATGGACGCGGATGATCGATTCAATTCCGACCGATACGCCCGAACAGCAGGCGCGGGTCGAAGGGTTGAAAAAGCTGGATGCCAACAAGATTGGCCCGTTCTGCGTGGCGCTGTGCAGCGATGCCGGCGCGCATGTTACCGGGCAGATCTTTGGGGTGCGCAACAACGAGATATTCCTGTTTTCGCAACCCCGCCCGATGCGCACAGCCCATACGGCCGAAGGCTGGACGCCAGAGGCGATCTGCGAGCGGGTATTTCCGCAATTCGCCAACGATTTCTATCCGCTGCACCGGTCGGGAGACGTGTTCACCTGGGACCCGGCATGAACCGCCGCGTCATCCTCGCTTCGCGGCCAACCGGCGTCGCGCAGGCCGAAAATTTTGCCATAATCGATGCACCGCACGAACCACTGGCCCCCGGGCAGATCCGTGTGCGCAACCGGTTCCTGTCGGTCGAACCGGCGTTGCGGGGCTGGATTGCCGATCAGGTCATTTATTCGGCACCGGTGGCGATCGGGTCGGTCATGCGCGCGCTGGCGGTGGGCGATATTATCGAAAGCCAAGCCGAAGGCTGGGCTGTGGGCGAAACGCTGTGCGGCTGGTTCGGCTGGCAGGACGAGGCGACGGTCACCCCCGATGCGGTGTTGCGCCGCGTTGCCGAGACAGACTTGTCGCCCTCGCTCGCGTTGGGGGTGCTGGGGATCAACGGCGTTACCGCCTATCTCGCGCTGACCGGCATAGGCCAGCCTAAGGCGGGCGAGATCGTGGTGGTGTCCACTGCGGCGGGCGGGGTGGGTTCGGCGGTCGGCCAGATTGCCGCGCTGCTCGGGTGCCGCACCGTGGGGATTGCCGGCGGGCCCGGCAAAGTTGCGCAATGCCTCGATGAATTCGGTTACGATGCCGCGATCGATTACCAGTCGGCGGGCGCGCTCGGGCCCGCATTGGCCGCCGCCTGTCCCGATGGCATCGATATCTATTACGACAACACTTCAGGCGCGATCAGCGATGCGGTGTTCCCCATGCTCAATATCGGTGCGCGGGTCGTGATCTGCGGCACGGCTTCGATTGCGCAATGGGACCCCTGGCCGCAGGGGCCACGCGTCGAACGCCATTTGCTGGTCAAACGCGCGCGGATTCAGGGCTTTGTGGTGTTCGATCACCTCCATGCCTGGACCATGGCGGTGGATCGTCTGGCGCAATGGGTCCGTGAAGGCAAGTTGCGGTACCGCGAGGACATTCTCGAAGGCCTTGAGTCATGCCCCGACGCGCTGGCCGGGCTCTATCGCGGCGAAAACCGGGGCAAGCGGATCATCCGGATTTAACCGACACTGCGGCTTTCCCCAGCCCAATAAGGTGCGCGCAGATCCTTTTTGGAAACTTTGCCGCTGGGCACAAGGGGAAAGCTGTCCATAATATCGATCGATTTGGGCACTTTG
>CAITOD010000522.1 GCA_903893935.1 uncultured Sphingomonadales bacterium | reverse complement strand
GGTGTCGAGCCGGCTGACCGTATCCCCGATCTTGCGCCAGAACGCGGTCAGCGCGGCCGGTCCGCCACAGCGCGCGAGCAGCAGATTGGCCGCCAGAGTGTCGCTGCGTTCGACGGCCGCCTGCGCGAGCGTCAGCACCGGCAGACCTTCGCTAGCCGCCGCCGCTTCGGTGACCGGCGAAGCAGGCAGGATATCGAGCACCGAATAGGCGAGCACTTCGTCGCCTTTGGCCCGCCCCGCATCGATTTCGGCAAGCACCATGGCGGCCAGCGAAAGCTTGAACGTCGAACAGTGCGCAAAGCGTTCGTCGGCGCGCCAGCCGAAACCGCGCCCGGTGATCGCATCGCGCACCGCCACGCCGAGCCGCCCGCCGGCCCGGCGTTCGAGCGCGGCGAGCATGGCCGAGCCCGGCAGCAAAGGTTGCGCCATGGCCGGCACAGAAACGAAAGCGGCGCCCAGCGCGCCCAGTACAGTTCGACGATCCATGCGCCGCACGCTAATCCCGATTCCGACCAACCGCCATTACCGATCGACAGTGAACCCTTGCAGCAAGACCGACATCGGGCCATCTTGCCGGGGAATTCATGCCTCCAGCCGAGTGAGTTTATGGCCAGCAACGCCGATACCGCCCCGATTCTCACGCTTACCCCGCCCGATCCGGTGCCGGTGGTCGCGCCGCAGCAGGCCGCGGGCCTTGTCCCGCTGGCCGACGATGCCAAAAGCAAGCTCGAGAGCCGCGCCGATGCGTTCGTCGCCGATCTGGTCGCGCAAGACGCGGCCAGCCCCGAATTCGGCAAGCGCGTCGACCAGCTGACCGCAATGGGCGCCAGGGAAATCGCTGCGGCTGCGGGCATGTCGAACCGCTTTCTCGATCGCCCGGTGCGCGCGATGGACAAAGACAGCGGGGTCGGCGCCGATCTGGCAGCGCTGCGCCGCACCGTCGAAGAGCTCGATCCGGGCAAAGCGGGCGTCACCACCGGCGGGCGCAAGCTGCTCGGCTTCATCCCGTTCGGCAACAGCGTGAAGCGCTATTTCGACAGCTATGTCTCGGCGCAAAGCCACATCAAGGCGATCCTCGACCGGCTCGCTTCGGGCAAGGACGAATTGCTCAAGGACAACGCCGCGATCGATGTCGAACGCGCCAAGCTGTGGGAAGCGATGGGCAAGCTCGAGCAGATGATCCACATCGCGCGCACGCTCGACCAGAAGCTTGAAGATGCCGCCAACGACCTCGATCACACCGATCCCGCCAAAGCCAAGGCGGTGCGCGAATCCGCGCTGTTCTACACCCGCCAGCGCACGCAGGACCTGCTGACGCAGATGGCGGTGACCGTCCAGGGCTATCTCGCGCTCGATCTGGTCAAGAAGAACAATGTCGAACTGGTCAAAGGCGTCGATCGCGCCGGCACGACCACGATTGCCGCGCTGCGCACCGCGGTTACAGTGGCGCAGGCGATGACCAACCAGCGGCTGGTGCTGCAGCAGATCACCGCGCTCAACACCACCACTGCCAATATCATCGATGCCACCGGCACGATGCTGCGCGACAACACTGCCAAAATCCACGAAATGGCGGCGTCGAGCACTATCCCGGTCGAAACGCTGCAAAAGGCATTCCAGAACATCTACGACACGATGGATTCGATCGACACGTTCAAGCTCAAAGCGCTCGATTCGATGAAGCAGACGATCGGCACGCTGTCGAACGAAGTCGAAAAGTCGCAAGGCTATATTGCCCGCGCGCAAGGTGCCACGCTCGCCGCCGGCACCGCGCCGCACCCCGCGCTCACGCTCGATGGCGAAGTCTGACCCGATGGCGGGCGAAGCGGGCGATCACGCTGCCATCCTGCAAGCAGCGCAGGCGTCGCTGGCCTTTCAGCAGCAGGGCGGGCGGCGCAGCGGCGGCTCGATCGGGCAACGCTCGGCCGAGCTGAAACGCCAGCACCTTTTGCGCAAAGTCATGCGGATCGGCCTCGCCACCGCGGCGATCCTGTTTGCCGCGACGCTGACGGGAATCGTGATTGGCGGGATCGGGCTGGGCGGGTTTGCGCTCACCGTGCTGGCGGTGGTGGGCGCGGTCGGGTTTTTCGCTGCCTATCCGCGCCTCAAAGTGCCCCGTCTCGACGCGCTCAATCGCGGCGATGTGCGCACCACCGTCGGCCGCACGCAATTGTGGCTCGAAGCGCAGCGCCCGGCGCTACCCGCCCCCGCCGCGCGCCAGCTCGATGCGATCGGCCTGCGGCTCGATGCGCTGGGCATGCAGCTTGAAGGGATCGACCAGGGCGAACCGGCGGTGGGCGATGTGCGCCGGCTGATCGGCGAACACTTGCCCGGAATGGTGGCGAGCTACACGCGCATTCCCGCGCATTTGCGCGGTGAATTGCGCAGCGGCAAGACCGCCGACCAGCAATTGAACGAAGGCCTGGCGCGAATCGGCGACGAGATCGACGCGCTGTCGCGCAAGCTGGCCGAAGGCGATATCGATTCGCTCGCGACCGAAGCGCGCTATCTCGATTATCGCTATGGCAATGCGCTGGAAGAACCGGGCAAGCTGATCGGGCCCGCATAATGCGCGTGGCCATCCCGCACACCTTGGGCAAGGACGAAGTGCGCCGCCGCATCGCCGCGCGCATGGACCGCGCCGAGGAGAAGGCGGGCGCGCTGATCGGCGCGCCGCTCAGCCTCGATCTGGCGTGGATCGACGCCGACCATCTGTCGGTCGCCGCTTCGGCGATGGGCTATACCGTGCCCGCGACGCTCGAAATCGGCGAAACCGCGCTGCTGTTCGATGTGACTGTGCCCGGCGGGCTGGGGTTTGCGCGCGGCATGATCGAAACGCTGATCCGCGAACGCGGCGAGAAATTGCTGGCTTAGAGCTTGACGGGAGGGAGTGGCCAATGGTCAGATTTGCAAGGCTTTGCGTTCCCGTTCTGCTCGCGTGCAGCGCGCCCGCGTTTGCTGCACCCGGGCACGGTTTCGACGCCAAAGCCTATCCTGCCGCAATCGCCAAAGCCGAAGCCGGCCAACCCGGGGTGGATTACACCTGGTTGCGCATCCAGACATCGGCAAAGCTTGGCTGGGTCGAACCCGACTGGCGCGAGATCGACCGCGCGGGCGATTTGATCGATGCCCATCCCGATCAGGCGTTGCAACTCGCGCAAGCCCGCATGGCGCAAGTGTGGACCGATTTTACCGCGCATATCGTCGCCCAGCTGGCGCTCAAGAAGCTCGGCCGCGATGCCGAAGCCGCGCGTCAGGGCGCAATTGCCGCCGCGATCACCGCCTCGATCGCGGGCGGGCACAAAGGCACCGTGGTCGACGATGCGTTCAACGCGGCGAGCATTGCCGAAGAATACCGCGTGCTGCTGCTGCTGCATTTCAAAAGCGACCACCAGTCGCTGGTCATGCAGGGCGGCGAGCGGTTCGACGTGTTCGACGTGCGCGACCTCCGCAACGACGACACGCGCAAAGTGTGGTTCAACATCGACGCGTTTTTCGGCAAGGAACTCGAACCCTGACCAATCCTCCCCGAAACGGGGAGGGGGACCGCCTGAAAGGCGGTGGAGGGGCATGGCCTTGGGCACCCCATCGGCGGGCGACGCACCCGGTCGAGAGCCCCCTCCACCATGCTTCACATGGTCCCCCTCCCCGTGCCGGGGAGGATCAGATGTCTTTGCGGTGGAGTTCGAGCAGTTCGGGGGGCAGGCGCAGGGTTGACGCGACGAGGCGGGTTTCGAGCAGCAGATAGATCAGCGCGGCCATCAGCAGGGTGATCGCGGTGAAAAACGACACTTCGGTGGGAATGCGCAATTCCTGCCCGAGCAGTTCGCCGAGGAACAGCATGCCCACGGTCACACCGATGCCGATCCCGCTCAGCACCAGCACGAACAAGGCACGGCCGATCAGCGCGATGCGCTGATCGACGTAGCGTAACTCGATCACAATCGCATCGTGCTCGATCCCCGATGTGCTTGGATGCACCACTTGCAGTTCGCGCGAACGGTCGACCAGCCGCCCTAGCCGGGTGGTGAGGATGTTCATGATATTGCCGATGGCGACCAGCACAAACACCGGCGCGAGCGATAGCTGGATGGTTTGTGCAATCATGCGACAGAAACTGCCAGACTTGGTCAATCAATTCCAGAAGAACCGCTGCTGCCAACCAAATAAAGCCACAATCGGTTCGCCGTTCTGATCGAGCGCAGGGCGGAACCGGAAGCGCGCGGTGGCGAGCCGGCACGTTACCGCATCGGCATCGGGGTCGCCGCTTGGCTGCTGCACCCGGCACGCGGTCACCCGGCCTTCGATGCCCACGGTCAGCACCACGATCACCGCGCTGCCCAGCCGCCGCGCCCGGCCTTCGCGCGCATAGTCACCTTCGGCAAGCTCGCCCGCGATCTTGACCGGCCGGGTGGCGACGATGCGCCCGCCGCTGCCAGTGCCCGCGCCGCCGCTGCCCGTGCCGGCGCCGTTCGCCGCCCCGCCGGTGCCTTCGCCCCCGGCGGCGGCACCCGATCGGCTGTCGCTGCCGGTTCCGGCGACGGGCGCGGCAGTCATTGCCGGCACGGGCATGCGTGCGGGCGCGGCGATGATCTGGTCGGCGCGTGCCCGCCTGCCCGCCGCGCCGCTGGCGCCTTCGTCGCGGTGGCTGCGCGTTGCCGGCGCGCGATATGGCGGCTTGGGTGGCGCAACGATGGTCGCCTGAAGCACGGGCGCCAGCCCCATTCGCGCTTCAAGCCCTCGCACCCCGCCGAACGCATGCAGCAAAGCCAGCCCGACCACACCATGCAGCGGCACGATTGCAACCAGCACCACAACGCGCTGCCGTCGCGACAAAGCCGGCGTGTCGGCATAGCGAGGGACAGGGGTTCTGCGCGCCATAGCCCGAACCGGTCTATCAGCTTTCGAGCAGGCTGTCCTCGCGAGCCAGACTGTAGAGCGTCAGCCCATGCGCGCGCGCCTGATCGACCGCAAGCGTCGATGCGGCCGAAATTGTCGCCAGCACCGGGACATTGGCGATCACCGCCTTTTGCACCAGTTCGAAACTGCACCGCGCAGTGAGC
>CAITOD010000521.1 GCA_903893935.1 uncultured Sphingomonadales bacterium | reverse complement strand
ACCACTGCACAAGCAAGACCAAAAGTGACGAGTTTTCCACCAATACGTGCTTTTGGCAAGATTTCAGTCGAGCATCAGTTCCTGCGTAATCGCATCGATGCGATCGCCGTTCGATGCCCGATAATACCGGGGCCTTATTCCAACCGGACGGAACCCGTGCGCGGCATAGAGAATGCCTGCCGGATTGTTGCAGCGCATTTCAAGAAACAGCCTTTTCTTGTCGCGGCGACGCGCGCCGTCTATAAAATGTCGCAGAAGTGTATGACCGAGGCCGCGACGCCGCCATTGTGGCGCAATCGCGAACAGCAAGAGCTCTTCCTCGTCGAGCACGCCGCGTGAAAGATAGAAGCCTGCGACCAGCCCATTGGGCTCCGGCGCGATCGAACCGTCAGGCGTGATCAGGCCGTGGTGCGTGCCGGTCAGCAACAGCGCGTCGCTGACCTGGCGCCGGTTCCACGCTTCGCCGAATTCGGGCGGAAAGGCGCAAGCCATCACCGCCATGATGCGATCGACTGCGTCGAGCGGGAACGGCGACACCGATCGCGACTTCAGACCGGCAGGCGCGCATCCGGTGCGCGGCCATAGACCGGGCTTACCGTATCGCGCCATGCTTCGCGCCCGAGCAAGCCGAACGCGCGGGCATCGGGCCGCAGTGTTAACGCCTGCGCCCCGCTGTGCCGGGCCACGGCTGCGGCTTCGCTGCCGGCGACCACGGCGGCCTGCGCCTGTTCGTGCACGGCCCGGGGCACCAGCGAAGCGAGCGGGGCAAGCGCGTTGCCATTGGCCGCGAAAGGCTGAAAAAACCATTCGCCGTGCCCGCCGGTCATCACCACATCGATCGCGATCGCCCCGCATTGCGCGCGCGCCATGGCCGCGACCAGATCGAGATTGTGATAGCCGCCCACCGTCGCCCCCCATGCAAAGCCGAGCGCGCGCGCCGCCGCCAGCCCGACGCGCACGCCGGTAAAGCTGCCCGGGCCAAGATTGACCATGATCCGCGCGGCGCGACCGCGATCGGGCAAAGCCGCGATCATCGGCACCAGCCGTTCGGCATGGCCGCGCCCCAGTTCGGCGTATGTGCCGTCGAGCAGCGTATCGCGTTCGAACAGCGCGACCGAACAGGCCTCGGTTGCGCTGTCGATGACCAGCAAGCGGGTCACGCCTCCGGCTTGTCAGGCAATGCGGTTGAAAGTGGCGAAATCGGGCCGCGGGCTGCGCGGATGGAGCGAAGCCGGATCGCCATAGCCGAGCGTCGCAATGAAATTCGATTTGATGCGCGGCGTTTCGGCAAAGAACGCGGCATCGACACCCGCGTTGTCAAACCCGGACATCGGCCCGGTATCGAGCCCGAGCGCGCGGGCGGCGAGGATGAAGTAGCCGCCCTGGAGCGAGGAATTGCGCAGGGCAGAGATTTCGCGCGCAGCCTCGCTGCCGGCAAACCAGCTGCGCGCATCGGCATGCGGGAACAGCCAGGGCAGTTGTTCGTGGAAATCGAGGTCCATGCCGATAATTGCGGCGACCGGCGCCTTGCGGATCTTGTCGGCATTGGTTGAAGACGCCAGCAGGGCGAGCTTTTCCCTGGCCGCTTCGCTCACGCACCACACAATGCGTGCGGGCAACTGGTTGGCCGAAGTCGGACCCATCTTGAGCAGGTCCCAGATCGCTTCGAGCTGATCCTGACTGACCGGCTTGTCGAGATAGCCGTTGTAAGTACGCGCGGTGCGGAACAACTGGTCGAGCGCAGCATCGGCGAGCACTGTGGTCATGGCAGGCAGAAATCTTTCAATCAGAACATCAGGCGCAGGACATCAGGCACAGAAAATCAGGCGGCGCGCACTTCGCTCACTTCGGGCACATAGTGCTTGAGCAGCGCTTCGATGCCGTGCTTGAGCGTGGCGCTTGACGAAGGGCAGCCCGAACACGCGCCCTGCATGCGCAGGAACACCACACCGTCGCGAAACCCGCGATAGGAAATATCGCCGCCATCGTTGGCCACCGCCGGGCGCACGCGCGTTTCGATCAGATCCTTGATCTGGTCGATGATATCGGCATCGGCGGGGTCGTCGGCAAAGTCTGCGCCTTCATCGTCGGCAGGAACCGCAAATTCCGCCACACCGGCGGCAAACAGCGGCGTCTGCGTGACAAAATGGTCGAGTAGCACCGCGAGCACTTGCGGCTTGGCATCGCTCCATGCCGCACCCGGCGCGATTGTCACCGCCACGAAATCCCGCCCGAACAGCACCCCGGTGACATCGCCGAGCGCGAACAGTGCTTCGGCCAGCGGCGACACGACCGCAGCTTCGGCCGAGGTGAATTCGCGCGTGCCGCTGGTCATCACGACTTCGCCGGGGAGGAATTTCAGCGTCGCCGGATTGGGCGTGGTTTCGGATTCAATAAACATGCCTTCGCATTTAGGTTGGGCAAGCCGGGGGTCAAGTGGCGGGGCCCGGTAATCGCGACGACGCGAGGGTTTTTTATCGGCGCAAACCTTTGCCCCGGGCGTTTCCGTGCTAGCCGCCAGACCATTGCCCCTTTATGCGGCTGCGCATGACTATGCCCCGAACGCGAATCGCCCCTGCGCTTGCTGCCTTGCTGCTTGCCGCGCCTGTTCCAGCTCTGGCCGCAACAACGCCGGCGCCAACCGCCGAAAGCACGATCATCAAGTTGCCGCTGCAACCGCAAGTGGGCGCCGACTTGCGTATGTGCTCGGCCAAGACCGCGTCGGGTCTGGGCTACAGCGTGCTGAAAGATGGCACCGGGCCAAAGCCCGGCAAGACCGATTTCGTGCTCGTCAACTATATCGGCTATCTCGCCACCAACGGGCAGGTGTTCGACCAGAACCGCAACACGCCGCTCAGCCTCACCGGTGTTATCCCCGGCTTTGCCGAAGGCCTGCAACTGATGCCGCGCGGCAGCGTGTGGCGTCTGTGCGTTCCCGCGGCGCTTGGCTACGGCCCGGCGGGTGCGGGCGAATCGATCCCCGCCAACAGCGATCTGGTGTTCCAGATCGAGCTGGCCGACAGCAAGACCGCCGCCGAAGTCGATGCCATCCGCAAGGCGCACGAGACAGCGCAACCTGCCGCCGGGAATTGATCAAAGCTTGCGGCGCCAAGCCGGACGCGGGCGTTTGTGCCGGGCTATTCACTGGCCCTTCATT
>CAITOD010000520.1 GCA_903893935.1 uncultured Sphingomonadales bacterium | reverse complement strand
CGGCGCCATTTCGTTGAACACCGGGCCTTGTTCGGTGGCAAAGAATTCGAGCGTCAGCACGCCGACATAATCGAGCGCGTGCGCCACTTTGCCCGTCAGCAGGCGCGCCTCGGGCACTTGCGCCGCAATCGCGGCCGATGCCGGCAACGACGAACGCGCAAGAATGCCCGCATCGTGTTCGTTATGTGGTGAATCCCAGAATGCGGTTGCACCATCGGCGGTACGCACCGCAACCACCGAGAATTCGGCGAAAAAGTCCACGAAGCCTTCGTAGATCAGCGGCACCCCCGGCCAGACGAGCGTTTCGGCATCGGCGGGTGCCATGATCCGCCATTGCCCTTTGCCGTCATAGCCATCGCGCCGCGTCTTGAGGATTCCCGGGCTGCCGATGCGCGCAATCGCAGCCGCGAGATCGGCCGGGCTGTCAACCGGGGCCCAGGGCGCAGCGCGGCCGCCCAGCGGTTCGACAAAGCGTTTTTCATGGACGCGGTCTTGCGCCACTTCGAGCGCGCGCACCGGCGGGTGCAGCCGCGCGTGCGGCACGACGGCGGCAAGTGGCGCGGTCGCCACGTTTTCGAATTCATACGTCACTACCGCGCATTCGGCGGCAAAGGCGGCAAGCGCTTCGGTGTCCTCAAACGCGCCTTGCGTCGAACGCGCGCAGACATCGGCGGCAATCGGATCGGCTTCGGGCGCGTAGACATGGCAGCGATAGCCGAGCTGGGCTGCCGCCAGCGCGATCATTCGCCCCAGCTGGCCGCCGCCCAGAATGCCGATCGTCTCGCCCGGTGGTATCATCGCGCGCGCACCGTTCAGGCCGGCCGTTCGGCCACCGCCGCGCTCGCCTCGGCGCGCCAGGCAATCAGCCGTTCGGTCAGCGCCGCATCCGACGTGGCGAGGATGGCAGCCGCCAGCAGCGCGGCATTGGTCGCGCCCGCAGCGCCAATCGCCAGCGTGCCGACCGGAATGCCGCCGGGCATCTGGACAATCGACAGGAGGCTGTCGAGCCCCGACAGCGCGCGCGACTGCACCGGCACGCCCAACACCGGCAAATGCGTCATCGCTGCGACCATGCCCGGCAGATGCGCCGCACCCCCGGCGCCCGCGATGATCACGCGAAAGCCCTGAAGATGCGCATTCTTGGCGAATTCGACCAGCCGGTCGGGCGTGCGGTGCGCCGAAACGATCCGGCAATCGTGCGCAATGCCCAGCCGGTCGAGCACCATCACGGCATTGTGCATGGTTTCCCAGTCAGACTGGCTGCCCATGATGATTGCGACAGGTGCGGTCGCCGGTTCGACCTGGGTCATCGTTCGGACAGATAATAGCGGTCGGTCGCGACGAGGTCGGCATCGAGCTCATAGACGATCGGCTGCCCGGTCGGAATTTCGAGCCCGGTGATATCAGCATCCGAAATCCCCGACAGATGCTTGACCAGCGCGCGTAAGGAATTGCCGTGTGCGGCCACGATCACGGTTTCGTCCATCGCAAGCATCGGCGCGATCCACTCCTGATAATACGGCAGCACACGCGCAATCGTGTCTTTCAGGCTTTCGGTCGCCGGGATCGCGATCCCGGCATAACGCGGATCGCTCGCCAGATCGAACGCGCTGCCGGGTTCGAGCGGGGGCGGCGGCGTGTCAAAGCTGCG
>CAITOD010000519.1 GCA_903893935.1 uncultured Sphingomonadales bacterium | reverse complement strand
TGCGCTTGATTCACAGCTCAACCGGCTGTGCGCGCACCACGATGCGCTGCGCGCCGGGTTTGGCCAGCCGCCGGTCGATCGCGCGGCGCTGGTTGCCCAGTTGCGTGAAATTGCGCCATTTGTACTGCAATATGCGCAAGTCGTGTGGAAACGGCTGCAAGTCGTGCGCAAGGCCGGCGCGCGCGTGCTGTTCGAAGGCGCGCAAGGCGTGCTGCTCGATGTCGATCACGGGACATATCCGTTCGTTACGTCGTCGAACACGGTGTCGGGTACGGCTGCTTCGGGTTCGGGGCTGGGGCCGGCTGCAACCGGCTTTGTGCTGGGGATCGTCAAAGCCTATACCACGCGGGTCGGGTCGGGTCCGTTTCCGACCGAGCTGACCGATGCGACCGGGCAGAAACTGGGCGAGCGCGGGCACGAATTCGGCACCGTTACCGGGCGCAAGCGCCGGTGCGGCTGGTTCGATGCGGTGCTGGTGCGCCAATCCTGCGCGATTTCCGGGGTGACCGGGATTGCGCTGACCAAACTCGATGTGCTCGACGGCTTTGACAAAGTGCGGATTTGCACCGGCTATCGGCTGCGCGGCAAAGTGCTCGACTATCTGCCCAGCCACGCCGCCGACCAGGCCGAAGTCGAGCCGATCTACGAAGAAATGGACGGCTGGCACGGCACCACTGCGGGTGCGCGATCATGGGCCGAACTGCCGGCGCAGGCGATCAAATATATCCAGCGCGTGCAGGAACTGATCGAAACGCCGGTCGCGCTGGTTTCGACATCGCCCGAGCGCGAGGATACGATTCTGGTGCGCGATCCGTTTCTGGATTGAAGGATAGGCGGTGTAACCGGGCCGGCTTGGTCCAAATTCGAGCCATCCTTGGTTGACCTTATCACGTTTTGTTCCACTCTTGTTCGCGTTTCCTTTCGAGAAGGCGTGACAGGGCATGGCACAGGCAGCAACACAGTTCGATCATGACACCGACGGTTCCGGGTCGGCTGCGGGCTTCGGTTACGGCGGGCGCGCCGGCCTTGCGGTATCGATCTATGCCGATCGGGGCTATCTGCGCGCGGAAATGGCCGAAGATGCGGCCGCAGCCGGATTGCGCGTGGCGCAGTCGTCCGACCTGGCGCGCCTGCTCGACCCGGGCGATCCGCTGGTGCTGCCGGACCTCGTGCTGGTCGATTGTCCGGTCATCGATGGTGCCGAACTCGCTGCGCTGTCGCGGCTGGACGTGCGCGCGTCGCAGCAGGGTGCGCATCTGCTGGTATCGACTTCGATGGGATCGCTTGACGATGTGTTCGGTTGTCTCGACCAGTCGGATACGCAGCTTCTGGTCACGCCCAGCCGCGCCGAGCGGGTGATTGCGCTTGGCCGCGTGCTGGCGCGCACGGGCAACCGGGTTCGCGAGCTGTCGGAAGAAGATCGCCTCAATTTGCTGCGCCTGACCGAACAAGTCAGTCAGATCGCGCAAAAGCTGGAGCAACTGTCGGCGCATGGCGCTGGCGAGACGGCCAGCGCGTTCCGCTTCGATACCCAGCCCGGCTATGCCGGAATAGCCGACGCCAAGCTTGATCTGCCGTTCGACGGGGGCAGCGATCGCCTTGTCAGGGCATCGCGCCCGCCGCTTCCCGATCCGCGACTGGTGCGCAAGATCATCCGCCAGCGCCAATTGCGCGCGCGCTTTTTCGAGGGCGATCTGTTTGCCGATCCTGCGTGGGACATGCTGCTCGATCTGACTGCGGCGCGCGTCGAACATGTCCGCGTCTCGGTCACTTCGCTGTGCATTGCCTCGGGCGTGCCGCCGACGACGGCTCTGCGCTGGATCGGACAGATGACCGACGCAGGACTGTTGCAGCGCGTCGACGACGAAACCGATCGGCGCCGCGCGTTTATCACGCTTACCGACAAAGCGGCCGATGCCATGGCGCGGTATTTTGCCGAATTGGGAGCGAGCGCCAGTTCTCTGGTGTGAGGCGCCGCAGTCAGGTCAATGCGCGTGTCGGGCAGGCAGGCCTCATTCTGCAGCGACCGCCGGGGCAGCCATCATCCGCTCTGCCAGATGCAGACCAGACAGCCACGCGCACTCGATGCGGGGGCCGAGCAGCCAATCGCTGCATGCACCGATCCGCAAGGCGGGGTTCCACAGCGAACCAAGCCCGGTTCCCGCCGAAAGCGCATAGCGCCAGCGATGCGCAGACTGCGCAATCGGGGCCGGCATCGGAGCGGCAAGTTCGCCCGCCAATGCTGCGAGCAGCAGCGGAGCGATCGTTTCTGGCAACTCTTCAAGATGACGCACCGACCAATCGGGCGCTGCCTGCACCACCCAGCGTTCGGGGCCGGATCGACCCGGCTTTCCATTGTCGCGCGCGGCCCACGCGATCACGCCTTTGTCGCGCACGATCCCGACGTCATGCGCAAGCCGGTCGGTGAAAACGAACATGCCCGTCCAGCACGGCTGTGAACGCGCGAACAGCGCGGATTGGGCGAGCTCGAAATCGTGGAGCGTCAATATGGGTGCGGTTTGTTCCGCCGGCAGCGCCAGCACCACCGCATCATAAAGCGCCTGATCATGGCCGGCGCAGACCAGTCGCCACTTCCTGCCGTGCCGGGTCAACCCTTTGACCAACGATGAAAACGACACGTCATGCTGCCCCGCCAGATCGCGCACGACCGCGTTCATTGTCGGCACCCCGATATAGGCATCGTGGCGCGCGGTCTGCCAGGGTGTTACCAACCCGCGCGCTTCCCAGGCATGCACTTGTGCCGCAAAGGCCGGGTCGCGCACCGTGAAATATTGCGCGCCAAAATCGAACACCGTTGTGCCGAGCGGGGTTTCGATCCGGCGGCTGGCCAGGCGACCCCCGGGGCCGCGGCCTTTGTCGAACAAGCTGACTCTGGCCCCCATTCGCACAAGGGCTTCGGCACAGGACAGACCGGCGATGCCTGCACCGACGATTGCGATATGTTTCACGCGAGACAGATCCTATCCACGACCCATCAGCGACAGCACTTCCTTGCGGCTGCTGGCATTATCGAGGAAGCACCCCAGCATTCGGCTGGTGATCATGCTGACACCCGGTGTG
>CAITOD010000518.1 GCA_903893935.1 uncultured Sphingomonadales bacterium | reverse complement strand
GCTCGAACAGTTGCGCGCGCGGCAGGTCGCCGAGGAACGCGTCGCGACCTATGAAAAGCAGCGCGTCGCCGCCGACAGCGAAAAGGCGCTGCGCGAAGCCGAAGCACGCGCCAACCAGCAGACCGCGATCACCCAGTCCGAGCTGTCGATCACGGTCAAGGAAAACGAAGGCAAGGCGCAGTTGAAGCTCGCGACGCAGCAGGCCGACCAGACGCGCATGCTGGCGCGCGCCGAAGCCGACAAAGTGAAGCTGCTGGGCGAAGGCGAAGCCGCGCGGATGATCGCGATTGCCGGCGCCGATGCCGAACGCATCACCCGCACCGGGCTGGCGACCGCCGAAACGATTGCCCGCCAGGTCGAAGCCAGCGGCGGCGCGCGCTACCAGTTGACTCGCCAGGTGATCGAGCGGCTGGCGCAAGCGCTCGAAACCTCGGGCGTCGATGTCGTGCCGCGGATCCAGATCACCGGCAGCGGCACCGATGGCGCCAATCCGATGTCGGGCCTGATCGCGCTGCTGCTGTCGGAAAAGGGTGAGGCCTTGCTTGGCCGCGACAACGGCAAGGCTGCTTAGGGAGTTTCATGGCCATGCCCGATCTGCTGATTGTCATTGCGTTTGTTTGGATCGGGTTGGTCATGGGCTTCGGTGCATGGCGACGAGCCCAATCGGGCAAGCCGATGTTCCCGCGCGTGCCGCAAGGCGCCGCATTTGGCGAAACAATGTGCTCTGGCCGCGTGCTGCGCGGTTGGACGGGGCGCCTCGGCGGCGCCACCAACTGCCTAATCGTTTTCGTCGATCATGGCCGTTTCGGCGCCAAGTTTGCCTTTCCCTTGAATTTCTTCCCGATGGCCGGAACGCGCGGCCTTGAGTTTGATGTGCCGGTCTCTGCCATTTCCGCGATCGTGCCAGGACGCCGCTTCCGGCAGGATGCACTGCGCATCGATTTTTCTGATCCCAACCGCGCTCCGATTGAGCTGATTGTTCGCGACGAGGTTGGTCTGGTCGCGGCGCTTGGACTTGCGCCCACATGCGTAAACGCAGCACGACCATTGCGGAATGCCCCGAAAGGCGCCCGCCTCAGTCGGCGAATTCCACGCATATTCATGTGCATCTGGGGCGGTGTTTTTATGATCGCCGGCGGCTTCGGCATCGCTTCTGACCTTAGCGTCCGCGCCAACGGCGAATTAGCTTCAGGCACGGCAATCCACGTAGAGGACAAAAACACGATTGTGCAATATCGCGTTCATGGCGTCGACTACACTCTTGTGTCACATTTCAACGGTTTATGGACCTTGGGCGAAACCGAGCCGATTATTTTTCGGCGCGATGATCCGACGCGAGCCACCGAAGGCGGCATGTTGACGTTCGTGACATTCATGACTTTCATCGGCCTGCTGGTCTTTGTTATCGGGTTGTTCGGGCCGCGCCTTATCCCGGGTTGGTCTTATGTGCCCGCCTGATGCCACAATTGCCCGCCATGCTCAGGCCATGAAAACACTGGGAATGATTGGCGGGCTGAGCTGGGAAAGCTCGGCCGAATACTACCGCCTGATCAATTCGGGCGTGCGCGATGCGCTGGGGCCGACGCATTCGGCGCAGATGATCGTGTGGTCGGTCAATTTCGCCGAATACGAAGCATTGATGAACGCGGGCGACTGGGATGGGCTGGCGGCGCGACTGGTCGATGCGGCGCGCCGGCTGGAAGCGGCCGGCGCCGATTTTGTGCTGATCGCAACCAACACGATGCACCGCTGCGCCGATGCGATCGAAGCCGCGATCGAGGTGCCGCTGCTGCATATCGTCGATCCGGCGGGACGAGCGATCCGCGCCGCCGGGCTTTCGCGCATCGGCCTCATCGGCACGCGGTTCACGATGGAGGCAGAGTTCTACCGCGGCCGCCTCGCCGAGCTTCATGGGCTCGACGTGATCGTGCCCCACGCCGAAGACCGCGCGCTGATCCATCGCGTGGTGTTCGAAGAACTGGTCGCGGGCCGCATCGAACCCGCTTCGCGCGAGGCCTATCGCGGCGTGATCGCGCGGCTGGTCGAACGCGGAGCGCAGGCGGTGGTGCTCGGCTGCACCGAGATCATGCTGCTGATCAACGCCGAAGACAGCCCGGTGCCGCTGTTCGACACCACCGCTCTGCACGCCGATGCGGCAGTGGCGGCGCTGCTCGCCTGACAGGCCCACTGGGCAAGCCGTGATCAGTCTGGCAGAGACCGGCAGATGACCGGTCTGACCCATCTCGATGAACATGGCGCCGCGCGCATGGTCGATGTCGGCGGCAAAGCCGCAACGCACCGTGTGGCGATTGCTCGGGGCCGCATCCGCATGAATGCGGCAGCGCGCGCGGCAATCGCCGAGGGTACCGTGCCCAAAGGCGATGTGCTCGCGACTGCGCGCGTGGCCGGGATCATGGCGGCAAAACGCACCGGCGATCTGATCCCGTTGTGCCATCCCCTGGGGGTGGAAGCGGTCGCGGTCGATTTCGTGCTCGAACCCGATGGTATCACCGCAACGGCGACCGCCTCGCTCACAGGGCGCACCGGGGTCGAAATGGAAGCGATGACCGCGGTTTCGATCGCGCTCCTGACCATTTACGACATGGCCAAGGCGATCGACAAAGCCATGGTGATCGACACGGTGCGGCTGATCGAAAAGCGCGGCGGCAAATCGGGCGATTTTCTTGCCGAAGATCGGGCATGACCGGTCGGACCCCGCCATTGCCGCTGATCGAGGCGCAAGCGCGGCTGCTCGCGCTGGCCCCGGCGCTGCCCCTTGAAACGCGCGCGGTGGCCGATTGCGCGGGGTTCTATCTGGCCGAGCCGTTGCTCGCGCGGCGCGACCAGCCCGGTGCGCCGCTGTCGGCGATGGACGGGTTTGCCATGCGCGCCGCCGACTTGCCCGGCCCCTGGCGGATCATCGGTGAAAGCGCCGCCGGACGACCGTTTGCGGGCGCGGTCGGCGAGCGGGAAGCAACGCGGATCAGCACCGGCGCGGTTCTCCCCGATGGCGCCGATATGGTGCTGCTGAAAGAAGACAGCGGCGCGGAAGGCAGCACACTGCGCCTGACCGGGATCACCCCCGACCCGGCCGAGCGCCATATCCGCCCGCGCGCGATGGACTTTGCCCGCGACGAAGCGATCCTGCCCGCAGGCCATCGCATCGATGCGGCCACGATCGGCCTCGCGATTGCCGCCGGGCATGAAACCCTGCCCGTGCGGCGTGCCATCCGGTTGACCGTGATCGATGGCGGCGACGAACTGGCGCCCCCCGGCATGTTGCCCGCCGCGCACCAGATCCCCGCCAGCAACGGGCCGATGCTTGCCGCGCTGGCAGCGCGCCTGCCGGTGCACGCAACCCGGCTGGGCCCGGTGCCCGACCGGATCGATGCGCTTGTGGCCGCGTTCGAAGCGGCGGGCGAAGCCGATGTCGTGGTTACCAGCGGTGGTGCGTCGGTGGGCGATCATGATCTGATCCGGCCTGCACTGGCCCGGATGGGCGTGGACATCGAATTCTGGCGGGTCGGGATCAAGCCGGGCAAGCCGCTGCTGGTGGCAAAACGCGCACGGCAGATCATTCTCGGCTTGCCCGGCAATCCGGCTTCGGCCTGGGTGACCGGGTTCCTGTTCCTGCTGCCGCTGCTGCGGGCGATGCTCGGCGCCACCTCGGCTTTGCCGCGCACGATCGCGC
>CAITOD010000517.1 GCA_903893935.1 uncultured Sphingomonadales bacterium | reverse complement strand
TGCGCCCTTCGCGGCGGATAAGTTCGCCGCCAAGTTCTTCTTCAAGCTGTTTGATCGCACGGGTCAGCGCGGGCTGGGTGACGTTGCACTCTTCCGCGGCCCGGGTGAAATTCAACGTGCGCGCCACTGCCAGGAAATAGCGAACTTGCTGCATTTCCATGTTGTAAAATCACCCCCGGTGCGCGTCGACCATGATGGGGTATAGCGCAGTCGCACAAGCGAAGCTAGGCGCGCGCCAGCCGGCGTTCGATCAGCAATCCGGCAAACAGGGCCACGACCATACTGGCCAAAGCGACCAGCGCAAAGGGCTGTACAAGCGGCAGACCGAGCAGGATCAGGCTGTCGTTGCTCCCGGGGACCAGCATGCTGCCGATACCCATCATCATGCCGCCGAGCAGGCAACGCAGCACATCGCGCCAAGCCGGCATTGTCGGCTGGATCAGCCCCGCTGTCCAGCCGCCGGCAATTGCGCCTGACAGCAAACCTGCGAACAACAGCAGCTTGAAGGTCAGACCCGTGATCATGCCATTGGCGACGTCAGCCAGCACTTGGGTATAGGCCCAATTGCCGGCTGTCAGCAGCATCACCACAAACGCCAGGCCAATCACCATGGTGGCCTGGTGCGGGGCCCAGATCCGTCGCAACACGTCGCCCTTGCGAAGCGCGCCAACCACTGATCGACCGCGCCACAGGGCATAGAGTGCGAGCGGCACGAGCACGGCCAGTTCGGCATCGAACAGCAGCGAACTGCTGGCGACTTGCAGCGGCCGCGCCAGTCGGGGGCCGGCCGTGAGGCAGCCGAGATAAAAACCCACGGGCGTCATGCAATAGGCCCATTTGCCCGAGCCCAGCTTGGCAATGGCTCCGAAAACGCATGCGCGGTTGACGAGCGCGCCAAGGCCGAGCAGCGCACCGCCCGACACTGTGGCCAGGCCGACCTCGTAGTTGGCCGGCGGCATGGCAAGATGACCAAACACCCGCGCGACCAGCACGCCGCCCATGACCCACAAACCCGCTTCGAGCATGGCCGCCAGCCTGGTCAGTTTGCGCGCGTTGACCACTTCCTCGACCGCGGCGACCATGCACGTTGCGCCGCGCTGAATGGCATAGCCCATCAGCACGGCGCACAATAGCGCCACCGCAAACGACGTGCTCACAATGGCGAATGCCGACATCATTTGTAATCCAGTTCGGTTACTTGGCCGCTTCGGCGGCGATCGCGGCAGCGACCTCGCTCGCCATCTTGAACTGCGCCGGCTTGTCGGTGATCGCGTAGCGCTTGGCAATATAATCAAAATCGGTCCAGGCGAGCCGGACTTCGCCGTTGGCGTCTTCAAACACCAGCATTCGCACCGGCCAGTCGAGCCCCGCATATGGGTTGGACTGGATGAACTGGACGCCCAGCGGTGGATTGCCGAACAGAACCAGGGTCGAAGGCCGGATCGTCAGCTTGGCGCCGGCGCCGAGTTCCTGCTGGTCGATCGCATCGAAAAAGCGCACGCCTTTGCCGGCGACCGCGGCTTTGACCCGGGCTACGGTATCCGCAACGCCGTGATTGCTGCGCAATGTCAGCACGCCTGCGGCGCGATCGGGGGCGGTGATCGCCGTCGTCTGGTCGGCGGACTGCGCCCGGGCAGGTGCCGCCAGGCAAATCGTGGCCGCGATCGCTGCAAGCGCGAGGTGAAATCCGTTACGTGGGAAGCTGGGTTTGCCGAACATCGTCATTTCCTCATGTGAAGGGACCAGACCGGGATTGCCTGGACGCGGAGGCATGTTTCGCCGATCCGGACACGATGGGGAAATCACCAGACGCTATTTGTTCGATGCCGGATTGCTATTGCATTGCAAGGATCGGCCGCAATGCGGACAAAAAACCGGTCCCACTTGCGCGCGCATTGCTCTAGAGCCGCAAGCGATGACTGTCACGGACCGCGATCTGTTGCCCGAAGGGCTCGAAGACCGGCTGCCGCGCGAAGCGGCGGCGGCCACGCGTGTGATGCGCGCCATTCACGGCGTGATGCACGGCCATGGCTATGACCGGGTGCTGCCGCCGATGATCGAATTCGATGCGACGCTCGGCGCGCGGATGGCGGGGATCGAAGCGCGGCGGATGTTCCGCTTTGTCGATCCGCAAAGCTTGCGCATGCTGATGCTGCGCGGCGACCACACGCCGCAGATTGGGCGGATTGCCTCGTCGCGGCTGGCAGCGGCACCGCGCCCGTTGCGGCTGTGTTATGCCGGGCAGGTCTTGCTGATCCGCGGCGACGGGCTCGATCCGGCGCGCGAAAAGCTGCAATGCGGGGCCGAACTGATCGGTGCCGACAATGTCGCGGCGGCGAGCGAGATCGTGGCGATCGCGATCGAGGCGGTGCAGGCGGCGGGTGCAACCGGCATCAGTGTCGATTTCACGTTGCCCGATCTGGTCGATGTGCTTGCTGGCGAGGCGCTGCCGCTGCCGGCCGATGCCATCGAAGGGGTAAGGCGCGAGCTTGATACCAAAGATGCGGGCGGGCTGGTCGATGCCGGCGGCGCGGCTTATGTGCCGCTGCTTTATGCTACCGGCACGTTTGAAAGCGCGATCGAGCGGCTCGCGGCGTTTGACACGCACGGGGCGCTGGCGGGGCGGATTGCGGCTTTGCGCGAGATCGCAGCGCGGCTGGGTGGTGCGGCGCGGTTGACGCTCGATCCGAGCGAGCGGCATGGCTTTGAATACCAGACCTGGTTCGGCTTTACGCTTTACGCACAGGGCGTGCGCGGTGTGCTGGGACGCGGCGGAACGTATCGGATCGCCGGGCCGGAAGGTGGCGAGGCGGCGACCGGGTTCTCGCTGTTTCCCGATGGGCTGATCGATCTGCTGGCAGAGGCAGAGCCCGAGGAAGACCGCCTTTTTCTGCCGCTGGACCACGATCTTGCCGCTGCGGCGCGGTTGCGCGCGATCGGCTGGCGCACGGTGGCAGCGCTTTCGGAAACCGACAGCGCTGCTGCGCTGGGCTGCACGTACCACCTGACCGCGACCGGGCCGGAGCAAGTCTAGACCGGCATCGACGCCGCCGGTTTGCCGGCAAAGAAGCGGCGACTGGCGAGAATGCGATCGACCCATTGGTCGACCACAGCCGTGCCCGGCCAGGCAGGGTCTCCAAGCCGTCGGTTGCTGGCGACATGGCCGAACAGACCGCTGCCGGGCAGCGGAACCACATCGACCGTGCTGCCGGCGCGACGCAGCGCCGCCGTCAGGATTTCGGCCTGGCGCAATCCGTCGGCGCGGTTCACGTGGAGCAGCATCCAGTTGGCCACATTCGGCGCCGCTGCCTGCATCGCCGGCGAAAGCGCGATCTGGCGGTCGGAATCGCCACCGAAAGCCTGTGTGTAAAGCGGCCGCAAGAGCATCGGCGCATCGCTCAGTTGCTGTGCAACGTCGTAGGCTGCGCCGTCGATGGCGACAATTCCGGCGATGTCGGCAAACGTCAGGCCGACATTGTGCAGCCAGCGGGATCGGTGCCGATGAGCGCAACGAGGTGCGCACCGGCGCTGTGGCCCATCAGCACAACGCGTTTGCGATCGATACCCAGTCGCCCGGCGTCGGCCAGCACGGCGGCCAGCGCGTGCGCCACATCGGCGGTCTGGTCCTCAACCCGCACGGACGGGACAAGGCGATAGCCGGCGGTAGCAAATGCAAACCCGCGTGCCAGGAAATGGCCGATTTTTGCGCTGCCGGTGGCGTTTTCGCGGCTGCCCATGCTCCACCCGCCGCCGTGGACGAACAGTACGAGCGGTGCCGGCTGGCGCGACGCATCGGCGGCCCAGAAATCGACCGTCTGCACCGGGTCCAGGCCAAAGCCGATGCGATCGGTCGGTGTGGTGGTCCGGTGCCCGCGACGCGCGTCGATCCGCTGCCCGAGCGCTAGGCCGATGCCGATCAGCAGG
>CAITOD010000516.1 GCA_903893935.1 uncultured Sphingomonadales bacterium | reverse complement strand
TAGTTTTCGGCTTTGCCGTCGACCAGCCACAGGATGTCGACATCGGTCATCATCGCCGAGCGCGGGGTGAAGCGAAACATCATGGCGAAGTCGTTGTCGGCGACGATATGGCTCATCGGGCTGAACGCCAGGTGCATGCGGCCGAAATCCCAGTCGCGGCGTTTGCCCATCAGGGTTGAGGCGGGCTGGCCGTCTTCGGTCTCGCTGATATAGCCTTCGCGCATCGTGCGCTGCATCAGCAGGCGCAGATGCGTCGAGTCCGGCCCGTCATCGACATTGCCGAGCGGGCGGCCGAGCGCTGCCGCCTTGGCTTCCCACGCGGCCAGCACCGGGCCATAGCTTTCCATCGCCTCGTTGGGGCCCGAGCTCGGCCCGGCGCCCACCGCGAGCAGCGCGTCGGCGGGATGCATCGAGCAGAATTCGGGGTGTGCTGGCTGGCAGTGGTAGCATTCGAGGAAATTCTCGACCACCAGCTTCCAGTTCGCGGCGGTCGGGTAATGGCCGATATGCGCGACTTTGGCATTGGCAAAGCCGTGGTAATCGAGAATCGCGTCGAATTCGCCGAATGTCGCGTCGAAATCATCGGGCGCGTCTTCGCTCAGGTTGATGAAAATCAGCCCGTGGTAGACGCGGATATGGCAGGCAAACAGGCCGTTGTCGGCTTTGCTGAAATCCTCGGGCATCAGCCGCGCGGCGATCAGCGCGCCATCGAGCCCGTAAGTCCAGGCGTGATAGGGGCACACCAGCTTGCGCGCATTGCCGCTTTCGGCCGAACACAGCGTCGATCCGCGATGGCGGCACACGTTGAAGAACGCGCGCACGCTTTCGGCGTTTTCGCGGATCAGGATGATCTGCTCGTCGCCCACATGGAACAGCACATAGTCACCGGTGTGCGGAATTTGCGCGACATGGCCGGCCATGATCCATTTGCGCGTGATCACTTCGCGCATGTCGTCGGCGAAAATCGCCTCACTGGTGTAGAACTGGCGGGGCAGGCTGTAGCCCTGGCGCAAGCCCGAGGGCGATGCATGCATGGTCTGGGTCATCAGCATTTGATCCTTGCGCTGGCGGGGTCAAACATCGGTTTCAGCGAGGCCTTGGCGGGGTAACGCACCCCTGCAATTTCAATCTCATAGTCATCGGCGCCGATCGCACCGATCACACCGCCATCGGGCGCAGTCACATAGCCGAGCGCGCAAGCCGCGCCCAGCGTATGCGCATACATGCCCGAACGCACATAGCCGGCGATGCGGTCCCCCTGCCAGATCGGCTCGTTGTGATAGAGCATCGGCGCGGGGTCGCGCAGCAGGAACTGCACCAGCCGCTGGCGCAGGCCTTCGGCCTTTTGCCGCACCAGCGCGTCGCGCCCGATGAACCCGCCGGGCTTGTCGAGCCGCACCGCAAAGCCCAGCCCTGCTTCGAGCGGGGTGTCTTCGTCGGTCACGTCATGGCCCCAGTGGCGATAGCCCTTTTCCATGCGCAGCGCATTGAGCGCGTGGTAGCCGCAATGCGTGAGCCCGAACGCGGCGCCGTGGGCCACGATTTCGTCATAGACC
>CAITOD010000515.1 GCA_903893935.1 uncultured Sphingomonadales bacterium | reverse complement strand
GGGGCTCTCCGCATTGCTGGCGCGTGGGGATAGCCCCCACCCCAACCCGCGTTCAGAGGCACGTGACTCTGAACGCCCTGAAGGGGAGGGGCTTAGCGATGAACTTTCAAAGCAAGTCGCGATCAGTCGTGCGGCGTGGTCGTCTCTGCTTCGGTTGCGACCAGTTCGCCCATTCCGTGGCGCAGCAGCATCGGCAATTGCGCAAAAGTAAACGCGAACGACAGCGCGGTCACGCCCCACACTTTGATAGTCAGCCAGGTTTCGAACCCGCCGTTGTCCTTGTTGAAAAAGTGCCGCAGCACTTCGTTGAGCACGGCGAGAAACACGAAAAACCACGCCCAGTTGCGCGACAGTTTCAGCCAGCCTTCCTCGTCCAGCCCGTCGAACGCGGATTGCAGCAAGTCGCGCAGCATCGGGCGGCGAAAGCGCAAGCCGATGAACAGGATCGCGGCGAACAGCACGTAGATCACGGTGGGCTTGATCTGGATCCAGGTCGGATCGCCGAAAAACACCGTCAGCGCGCCGAACCCGATGATCAGCGTCGATGACAGCCACAGCATCGGCGAAATCCGCCCCAGCCGCCATTTCGAAATGACCAGCGCAGCGACGGTCGCCAGCATGAAGGCGACGGTGCTCTTGGTCACCCCGACCACTGCGGCGAGCCCGGCATCACCGCCTTTGGGGGTGAAATGGCGATAGGCGAGGAAAAACACCAGCAGCGGACCATAGTCGACCAGCAGATTGATCCAGGCTGATCCCGCCGACTTTGCCGGGGTCTTGTTCGTCGTCACTGTACATCTCCGGCAATCACCCGCGCGACCAGAGCCGGGTCGAACGGGCGCAAATCATCGATCTTTTCGCCCACGCCGATCGCGTGGATCGGCAGGCCATACTGCTCGGCCGCGGCCACCAGCACCCCGCCGCGCGCGGTGCCATCGAGCTTGGTCATCACCAGCCCGGTAACACCCGCCACTTCGCGGAACACATCGATCTGCTGCAAGGCGTTCTGGCCATTGGTGGCATCGAGCACGAGCACCACGTCGTGCGGTGCGGCTGCATTCAACCGGCCCAGCACGCGGCGGATCTTGGCCAGTTCGTCCATCAGCTCGCGCTTGTTCTGCAACCGGCCGGCGGTGTCGACGATCAGCACATCGGTGCCCGCCGCGGTCGCCTGTTTGACCGCGTCGAACACCACCGAGGCCGGATCGCCGCCTTCGCCGCCGCTTACCAGCGCCACGCCCAGCCGGTCGGCCCACACGCGCAACTGGCCGATCGCGGCGGCGCGGAAAGTGTCGCCGGCGGCCAGCATCACGCTGTAATCCTGTTCCTGGAACAGATGCGCGAGCTTGGCGATGGTGGTGGTCTTGCCCGATCCGTTGACCCCGATCACCAGGATCACGTGCGGGCGGGGGAATGCGACAATCTCGAGCGGGCGCGCGACCGGGCGCAGGATCGCCTCGATTTCGGCCGCGACCGCGCCGCGCAGCGCGGCTTCGTCGAGCCCGCTGTCGAACCGCCCGGCCGCCAGCCGCTCGCGGATGCGCAAGGCCGCGCGCGGGCCAAGGTCCGAGGCGATCAACGCATCTTCGATATCGTCGAGCTGTTCGGCGGTCAGCCGCGTGCCGCCGGTCAAACCCGCCAGATTGTCCGCCAGCCGCTCCTGGGTCTTGCGCAAGCCGCCGAGCAGGCGGTCGCTCCAGGTTTCGCTACTCATGCCAGCAGTCCTTCGCTGATCTTCTGCGGGGTAAGCGTGACCAGTCGCCCGGCCACGGTTCCCGGCGGCAGGCGATAGGGGGCAAATTCGCCCGAATGGCCGGTCCCGTCGCGTTCGGCAAGCACTTCGCGCGGGGCGCCGACCAGCCCGGCCAGCCATTGCGTGCGCTGGGCTGCAACCGCAGCGCGCAGTTCGGCCGCGCGTTCGCGCACCACCACGGGATCGACTTGCGGCATCCGCGCGGCGGGCGTGCCGGGGCGCGGCGAATAGGGGAAAATATGCCCGTGGACGATCCGCGCCGCAGCCACAATGCTGAGGTTCTGCGCGTGCATCGCCACGGTCTCGGTCGGAAACCCGGCGATCAGATCGGCGCCGAGCGCAATGTCGGGGCGCCGTGCCCGCAGACGCTCGACCAGATCGATTGCTTGCGCGCGGCTGTGCCGCCGCTTCATGCGTTTGAGGATCATGTCGTCGCCCGATTGCAGCGACAGATGGATATGCGGCATGACGCGGGCTTCGCCGGTCACGATTTCGAACAAGTGATCGTCGATTTCCACGCCATCGAGCGACGACAGCCGCAAGCGCGGCAAGCCCGGAAACGCGCGCAGGATCGCCGCGACCAGATCGCCCAGCCGCAAGGGCTCGGGCAAGTCGGTACCCCAGCCGGTGACATCGACCCCGGTCAGCACGACTTCATTGACCCCGTGCGCCAGATGCGCGGCGATCCGGCCGAGCACATCGGCGATCGGGCTCGACACGCTGGCGCCGCGCCCGGCGGGGATGATGCAGAAGGTGCAGGCGTGGTCGCACCCGGTCTGCACCGGCACGAACGCGCGCGTGTGGTGCGCCGAGGCGCCGGTACCAGTGGTGGGGGTGGCCGCTACGGGCGCCTGCCAGCTCGCGGGTGCCAGCTTGGCGGCATTGGGCACCACCGCATCGACTTCGGGCATCGCCGCAAAGCCGGCAGGGTCGATCGTCGCCGCGCACCCGGTCACCACCACGCGCGCGCCGGGATGGTCGCGGCGCAAGCGGCGCACCGCGCGGCGCGACTGGCGCACCGCTTCGGCGGTCACCGCGCACGAATTGACCACCACGGTCGCCTCGGGCGTGTGCGCCAGCATCGCGCGGATCGCTTCGCTTTCGGCCAGATTGAGCCGGCAACCGAGCGTGACGACGGGTTCGGCGCCGCTCATGCCGGAAAATCGTCTGCGGCAAAGCTGCCGGTGAAGCTGGTGGCGGCGGGGCCGGTCATCATCAGCGAGTCCTGGCCGTCCCACGCGATTGTCAGCGGCCCCCCCGGCAGCGTGACCGTGACGGTGCGCCCGGTCAGCCGCCGGCGCATCGCCGCCACCGCAGTGGCACAAGCGCCGGTGCCGCAAGCGCGCGTCAGCCCGGCGCCGCGTTCCCACACGCGCAACGTGATCGCATCGGGCGCGGTGAGCGTGGCGACATTGACATTGACGCGTTCGGGAAACAGCGGATCGTGCTCGATCAGCGGACCCAGCCGCGCCAGATCGACCGCGTGCGCATCGGGCACGAAAAACACCACATGCGGGTTTCCGACATTGACGGCGACCGGATCTGCCAGCTCTTCCCACGCCACCGGCATCGCCAGCGTGTCCATCGCATAAGCGAGCGGGATCGCCTGCCAGTCAAAGCGCGGCGCTGCCATTGCGACGCTGATCCCGTGTTCGCCCGTGCGCGCGACCAGCAGGCCACCCAGCGTATCGATGCGCGTTTCGCCGCCGGTCTCGTCGGCGAGGATCAGCCCGACCGCGCGGCTGGCATTGCCGCACGCTTCGACTTCGCCGCCGTCGGGATTGAAAATGCGCATGCGCACGTGGGCGCGATCGCTGGGTTCGAGCACGATCAGCTGGTCGCAGCCGATCCCGGTCATGCGATCGGCAAGCGCGGAGGCGCGGCGCGCGGTCATCGCGACGCGCTGCGCGCGCGCGTCGATCACGACGAAATCGTTGCCGAGGCCATGCATTTTGCGAAACGGGACAAGCATTGCGGCGCTAGTAATGGATGCGGCGCGAATTGCAAAATTGTGCGGGGCGGTGCGCGGCACAAAGTCGCCCTGAGGCGGCTTTCGTAAAAAGCGCTCAGGCGCTGCGGCTGTCGCGATCGTCGTGCAGATCGGGGTCGGGCTCGGCGAGCAGGTTCAATTCCGCCAGTTCGCGGTGCAAATCGGCCGCGCTCAGCGGCTTCCCGTAAATATAGCCCTGGCCCAGAAACGTGCCGAGCTTGCGCAGTTCCTTGAGTATTTCGGTCGATTCGATCCCTTCGGCGGTGATCGGCAGATCCATGCCGCGGCCGAGCGAGCTGATCGCTTTGACAATTGCGGCGCTGTCGCTGCTCTGACCCAGCCCGGCGATGAAATTGCGGTCGATCTTGATCCGGTCGAACGGCAGCATGCGCAGATGCGCAAGGCTCGATGCGCCATGGCCGAAATCGTCGAGGCTGATCCGCACGCCCTGGTTGCGCAGCGAGGTGATCAGCGCGCGGACCATCGGCAGGTTTTCGGTGAGGCTGTATTCGGTGATTTCGATGTCGAGCCGGTTGGCCGGCATGCGCGCTTCGACCAGCAATTTGAGCAGGCGCTGCGCAAACCATGGGTCGTGCAACTGGACCGGCGAAATATTGATCGCCAGTGTCAGGTGAGGCGCCCAGTCGCGCGCATCGGCCAGCGCCTGACGGATCAGCGTTTCGGAAAGTTCGGGCATCAGCCCGATTTCCTCGGCTACCGGTACGAACACTTCGGGCCCGATCACGCCGCGGTCGGGCGAATGCCACCGCGCCAGCATTTCGAAGCCGGTGATCGCCCCGCTCGCAAGATCGACCTGCTTTTCGTAATAGGGACGGAATTCGCCGTTCTGCAATCCGTCGCGGATCGCCTGTTCGAGGGCGTTGCGCGCCAGCATGGCTTCTTCGATCACCGGGTCAAACCAGCAATGCCGGCTGCGGCCATCGCGTTTGGCCTGATACATGGCGACATCGGCGCGGGTGATCAGCCGGTCGGCGACTTCGACTGCGGTCATGTCGGGCGTGACCGGCGTACAGGCCAGCCCGATCGAGGCGGTCACCACCACCGTGTGGTCGTCGCAGTGGATCGGCAGCGCGATCGCATCGCCAATTGCATGGGCGAGGCGTTCGGTCTGGTTCATGCAGTCGGCCCCGCGCACAAACGGAACCAATGCGGCAAATTCATCACCGCCCAGGCGCGCCAATACGGCTTCGGCCGGCAAGCGCGCGCGGGCGCGCCGCGCGGCTTCGATCAGCACCGCGTCGCCGACATGGTGACCATGCGCATCGTTGGCGCTTTTGAAGCGGTCGAGATCGATCAGCATCAGCGCAAGACTTCCCCCTTGCGCACCCGTTTCGGCGGCCAGCCGGGCCATCGTCGCATCGAAGCTGCGGCGGTTGAGCAAGTCGGTCAGCGGGTCGGTATCGGCAAGGCGCAGTGCTGCCTGTTCGGCCTCGCGCCGTGCCGCCACTTCGCGCACCAGATCGACATAGCGCCGCCAGCCGAAAATAATCAGCGCGATGTTGAGCAGCAGCGCGTTGGTCAACAGGACATCGACGCCGGTTTCGCCAAAGGCCAGATGCCGGATCAGGTGCGGCAGCACCGACGAACCGGTGCCGGCAAACAGAATGATTGCGGCGAGGATGATGCCGAGCGCGATCAGATCGCGCTCGGTCCGCGTGGTTCCGGGCACCGCCCGGGCGATCCGGCCGCCAACGACAGCGGCGAGTCCGGGCTCGCCATGCTGTTCGTGCTGAGAAACCGGCGCCGGCATTGTCTCGGGTGTGCTCCTGGCAATGAAATGCGGATCGACGACAACGGTCTAAACGAGTTTGCTGAAATTAGCGTTAAGCGGCCGGCATGGCGCCACGACTTGCCAAACGGGCCAGTGGCGCGTAAGGGCGCGGATCGGTCGGGCCTGCATGGGCCTGATCGCAGGATTCGCTTTCGGCTTGTGCAGCGGAAATGTCGAACGCTGGTCGGCGAGGTTTCGCCCACCGGCGTTTTTGTCGTTTTTGTTGCCAGGCGGCAAAGCAGGCAGGAGTGGTGCGGATTGTTCGATAGTCTGTCAGACCGGCTGAGCGGCGTGTTCGACCGCTTGCGTGGTCGTGGCGCGCTGTCCGAAGAGGACGTGCGCGGCGCGATGCGCGAAGTGCGCATCGCGCTGCTCGAAGCCGATGTGGCGCTGCCGGTGGTGCGGCGGTTTGTCGACGGCGTGACCGAAACCGCGATCGGCCAGCAAGTGCTCCGCTCGGTCACACCGGGTCAGCAAGTGGTCAAGATCGTCCACGATGCGCTGGCCGAAATGCTCGGCAGCGGCACGGTCGAACTCGATCTGGCGGCAACCCCGCCGGTGGTGATCATGATGGTGGGCCTGCAAGGCTCGGGCAAGACCACCAGCACCGCCAAGATTGCGAAATTGCTGAAGGAAAAGCAGGGCAAGAAAGTCCTGATGGCCTCGCTCGACGTCAACCGTCCGGCGGCGCAGGAACAGCTCGCGGTGCTCGGCAGCCAGGTCGGCGTGGCGACTTTGCCGATCGTGCCGGGGCAGAGCCCGGTCGAGATCGCCACCCGCGCGCTCCATGCCGCGCGGTTGCAGGCGATCGATGTGCTGATGCTCGATACCGCCGGGCGGCTGCATGTCGATGCCGCACTGATGGACGAAATGCAGGCGGTCAGCGCCATTTCGGCCCCGCGCGAAACGCTGCTGGTGGTCGATTCGCTGACCGGGCAGGACGCGGT
>CAITOD010000514.1 GCA_903893935.1 uncultured Sphingomonadales bacterium | reverse complement strand
GGCCTTTGGAATCGACCGAAAACGTCGCACTTTCCGCCGCCACCAGCGCGGCGGAGCCCGCCACGCTGAGTGTGCCGCCCTGGATGATCTGCGGCGCGATGGCGACGATATAACTTGCTTGCCCGGCATTGACCGCGTTGATCGACGCGCCCGACTGGATGGTGATCGCGCTGGTGCTGCCGGCGGTCGCCGCCACGCTGAAGCTGTCGGTGCCCGAAGCGGTGGTAATATAGTTGCCGGTGCCATCGGTCACCGGATCGGCCGCGGTCAGCACCAGACCGCCCACATTGAACGTCGCGGTCGAGCCGATCAGCAGCCCGCCGGGGCTGTAGAACCACACGCGCGTGTTCGCCGTGCTGGTGACCGCGCCGTAGAATGCCACGCTGCGCGTCGGATCGGCGGGCAGGATGCGGTTGAGCACGGTGTAGGGCACGCTCGCCAGCGGCGAGCCGACATAGGCGACGGTTTGCCCCTGCGGCAGGAAATTGATCGGGCCGCCGCCGATCGCGCTATCGGTCGGGGTCCAGTTGATCGTGGTGACCGGGCTGCCCGCGCCGATATTGACCGTTTGCGTCGAGCCCACGGTGCTGATCGTGGCGCTGCCGTGGACGACAGCGGCGCTGCCGGCGAACTGCGCGCGCGCCGCCACCGGCACCGCCAGCAGCAGCGCCGCCATCGCCCCGCGCGACACGCCGGGCAGCCAGCGGGCGCGCGAGGGACGCGCCAGGTCAGTGCGAGCGAAAGGGGCCTTGCGCATCAGCGAAACCTCCACGGCAGAATACCGGTCGACAATGTCATCAAAAACAGCGGCGCCTGCTTGGCCGATGCGCGCAGCACCGAGCTGGCCGGCACCGAACTGACCGGCACCGCCAGCGACAGATCGAGCCGCGCCTGGCCTTCGAACACCAGCCTTGCGCCGGCGCCGAGCGAATGCAGTTCCTGCGGATTGGGGGTTGCCGACAGCCGCCGCCACGACCAGCCATTGTCGGAAAAGGCATATGGCTGCACGGTCAGGTGGCGGTTGTGATCGACACCATACGTCGGCCCGCGCGCTTCGAGCGAAAACGCCGCGCCATCATCGCCGACAATCGCGCCGGGCGAAAAACCGCGCCCGACCGAATTGTTGCCGAGCGTGAACTGCTCGAAACCCAGCAGCGGCCCCGAAGCCAGCTGGACGCGCGGCGACAGGTTGAGATCGAGCCAGCGCAACGCGTGAAGATTGATCTGCGCCGAAGCCCGCGCCACGCTCGCTTCGGGATTGCCGTTCGACACCCCTGGCGGCACGAACCCCGCCGTCGAGCAGAACGCAAGCTGCGCCACGCAGTTCGGGCTGCCGCCGAAAATCGACAGGCCCTTGCGCAGTTCGGCGCTGCCGGTGATCCGGTAGAGCACGGTGCCGTCGGGTCCGAGCCCGGCTTCATCGGTCACATCGAAATCGAGCCGCGAATAGACCACGCGCAACCGGTCGCGGCTGAGCGGAGCGCCGCCGAACGTGACATTCTGATCGACCACATCAAGGCCCAGCACCCCGCGCAGCGTCGAAAACAGGCGGCGCACCAGCGGATAGCTGCCCTCGACATTTTCGTAGAATGTCGTGGCGGCGATCGCAGGCGCACCGGCTTCGAGCACCGGATGCGTGGTGGCATACGTAAAATGCCCGGCAAGCTGGAGCCCGCTGCCGCCCGGCATCATCTGGTGGCCGAACTGGTAGACCTGCTGGCGGTGCACATCGCTGGTCGAAAAGACCGACAGCGTGGTCTGGTCGCCAAGCCCGGTCAGCCCGTTGATGCTGGCGCGCAACTGGCCGCCGATCCGCCCGGTGCTTGGCCCGGCGAGGTCGGACCCGGTGAAATCGAGCATGACCGGGGTGTCATCGACATGCACCACGCCGATCATCTTCCCCGCGCCTTCGGTCGAGGGCGACAGCGTGAGCTGGACATCGTAGCCGGGGATATCCTGCGCGAGCAGCACATAGCGTTCGGATTCGAACCGGTTGAACACCGCGCCATCGGTCAGGTGCCTGACGAAGCTTTCAAGCTGCGCGGCGTTGCGCCCGGCATTGCCCACCACGCGCACCGCGATGACGCGCGCATAGAGCACTTCGAAGCGCACTTCGCCTTTGTCGATGCGCTGTGCCGGCACTTCGACCGAGGCGATATAGCCCAGCGCGCGCAACCGCGTCGCCGCCGCATCGCGGATCTTGCACAGCACGCTGATCGGCTGGTCGGTGCCCACATAGCTCTGCCAGGTATCGGCAATCGCGTCGGCCGGCACCGGATCGAGATGCGCGAATTCGGCTTTGGTCAGGCGGATGCGGATATCGGCATAAGCCGGCGCATCGAGCGCGCAAGGCGAACGATCGACTTTGGCTTCGACTCGCAGGCGATGGCGCGCCGGCGGCGGCGCGGTGGTGACCGGGGGCGCACCGGCCTGCAATTCCTCGCGCGTCGGCAGCCCTGAATTCGCCGCTTGCCCGAACGCCGGGCTCGTCACGTGCAGCGCGAGCGCCGCGAGCACCAGCTTGCGCGCCTTTGCGCCGTGCGCGGGCGGGCGCACCCCGCAAAACCGCACGCACCCCTGCTTCACCAAACGTGACTTGCCCTGCCCCGAAACCATGCACCGCCCCAATTGCCCCCGGTGCGGCTAGCCAGGCCCCACCCCTGCCCCGGGCAAAACGCCCGATCCGCATGGATCAGACGCTCCCCAAAGCGACGAGTGAAATTTGTATAGGGGTTTTTACGAATTGGCGACACTTTCCTGTTTTTGTTCTTCGCTTATCTTTCAGCTTGTTTCTCTGTGATTTGGCCTTACACTCACGCTGCTTCTCCACAGTCTCGCTGACGGCTGGTACACGAGCGCGGCGCAGACCCGCCGGCCTCCCCCGGAGCGCAACGCGTCAGGCTCTTGTCATCCCGGCGCCTGCGACTTATGCACCGCGCTGCGACAGGTTCCCCTTGCGGGGATCAAAAGGGAACTCGGGTGAAAACCCCGGGCTGCCCCTGCAACTGTAAGCGGATAGCCGACCGGCCATTTGCCATTGGGACCGCAGTCCCGAGAAGGCGCCGGAAACGCGATGACCCGCAAGCCAGGAGACCTGCCTGCCGCAGTCGTTCTTCGTGCCGACAGGGGTGTTCGGCGCGAGCGGGGTTTGTCCCTGACGAGCGACAGCCTGGCCGCGTGGGTCTTGCCCGCGCGGGGGTGTCGTCGTGTCGATGCCCCTGTCGCGGGTCGGGCCGCATGCGGTCGTGTCTGACTGCGAAAGGATACCCGCGATGACGCGTGCGACGATGACTGCCCTGACAACAATAGCCGCATTGTGCCTGCCTGCGACCGCTTTGGCCGATAGCGCACCCGACGGCAGCGACACGATTATCGTCACTTCGCTGCGCACCCCGGTCGAAGCCGACCGGGTGCCATCGAGCGTGACGGTGATCGACGCGCGCGCGCTCGAACTGGCGCAGCCGCTCGCGCTGAGCGATGTGCTGGTGACCACGCCGGGCCTCACCCTCGCGCGCAACGGCGGCTATGGCAGTGCCACCAGCTTGCGCATTCGCGGCGCCGATCCGAGCCAGACCGTGTTGGTGATCGACGGCATGCGCATCGCCGATCAGACCGCGATCGGCGGCGGGTTCGATTTTTCGCAATTGTTCACCGACGACATCGCGCGGGTCGAAATCCTGCGCGGACCGCAATCGATCCTGTGGGGCTCGGACGCGATCGGCGGCATTGTCAATGTGACCACGGTTGCGCCGACCCGCCCCTTGCAGGCCGATATCGCGGTCGAAGCCGGCACGCACCAGACCGTCGATGCGCATGCCGGGGTCGGCGGCACGTCGACGCTGGTCGACTGGCGCATTTCGGGCAGCGCGTTCACCACCGAAGGCATCCCTGCGCTTGCTGGCGGCACCGTGCCCAACGGCTTTACCCGCCAGGCCGCGAGTGCGACCGCCACTTTTCATCTGGCCGCGAATGTTTCATTCGATCTGCGCGGCTACTGGGACAATGCGCGCAACAGCTTTTCCGACAGTTATACGCTGCCGACGGGCATCTATGCGGGCGACTACGGGCTTACCAAACAGTGGTCGGCTTATGCCGGGCTCAATGTCGCGCTGTTCGACGGGCACTTGCGCAACCGGCTGGCAGTGATCGAGGACGAAACCGACAACGAGGATCTCGACCCCGCCAACCCGGTCTACCAGGCGAGCCCCGCGCTGACCTTCGTCGGCCATGGCCGCACGCGCCGCTATGAATACGAGGGCACGCTCGCCGCCGCCAAAGGCATTGATCTGGTGTTCGGTGCCGAACGCGAAGAACAGCATATGCGCGTCGGTTCGCCTTACGACGCGGTGCAGCCTTACGAACTGTTCCCCGAACGCGCGAACACCAACAGTGTCTATGGCGAAGCGCGGGTGTCGCCGCTCGCCGGGCTGACGCTGAACGGCGGCGTGCGCTATGACCACCAGTCGCAATTCGGCGGCAACACGGTGTTCAGCGCGGGCGCGGCTTACACCCCCGATGCGGGCACCACCGTTTTGCGCGTGAGCTATGATGAAGGCTACAAGGCGCCTTCGCTCTACCAGCTTTACAGCGATTACGGTAACGCCGCGCTGCGCCCCGAACATGCCCGCGGCTGGGAAGTGGGCGCGCAACGCGCGCTGTTCGGCAAAGCGGTGCAACTGGGTGCTGCCTGGTGGGAACGCCGCACCACCAACCTGATCACATTTGCCTATTGCACCGCGACATCGACCGAACCGGCGTGCTTCATCAACTTCTACGGCTATTACGCCAATATCGATGCGGCGCGCGGACGCGGGCTGGAACTGACCGAATCGGCCAAACTCGCGCATGTCATGGCCGACGCCAATTACAGCGTGGTCGTCAACGAAGACCGCACCCCGGGCTCGCCCACTTTCGGCGCGCAATTGCCGCATGTGCCGCGCCATGTGTTCAACGCGTCGCTCGGCTATGAATTTCCTTTTGGCGTCACCACCGGCGTGGCCGTGCGCTACTCGGGCAGCTCAGCCGATGGCGCCAATCCGGTCACGCTCGCGGGCTATACGCTGGTCGACTGGCGCGCCGAATGGAAACTGCCCCAGGGCCTGACGCTGTTCGGCCGCGTGGAAAACCTCGGCAACGTCCACTACCAGACCGCCTATGGCTACAACAGCCTCGGCCGCACGGCGTATCTGGGCTTGAGAGGGCATTTCTGAAGCGACGCGGCCCGCGCTTGCACACCCGCCGCGCGCGCTTATGGTCGGGCGCAAAGGGAGAGTTCATGGCGGGCAACGGTTGGCGCGCAAGATTGCTGGATGTTTTGGCCGGGTTGTCCGTGGCGGGGCTGCTGGTGCCCGAGGCGGTGGCCTATGCCGGGATTGCGGGGCTGGCGCCGGGGCGCGCTTTGGTGGCCGGAGTGATTGGCGGGCTGGTCTATGCGCTGGTCGGGCGTAGCCGGTTTGCGGTGGTATCGGCGACGTCTTCGTCGGCGTCGATCCTTGCGGCGGCGCTGGGCGGGCTGGTTGCGGCGCCGCAGGCGTTTGGCGCGGTGGATCGCGACACGCTGGCGACCGCAATGACGCTGATGGTCGGGGTGATGTTCGTGGGGCTCGGGCAGTTCCGCATGGGGGGGCTCGCCGGGTTCGTGTCGCGGCCGGTGCTGCGCGGGTTTGCGCTCGGGCTCGCCGCGACGATCATTATCAAGCAATTGCCGCACCTGGTGCGGCTGAGCGTGCCCGGATCGACCATCGGCGCGGTGCTGGCGGGGCTCGCGCTGCACGCGCCGCAGTGGCACTGGCCCAGCCTGATAGTGGGCGGCACTGCGCTGGCGGCATTGCTCGCGTTCCGCCGGGCACCCCAATGGCCCGGCGCCTTGCTGGTCATCGTCGCCGGCATCGCACTGGGCGTGTTCGCCCACCCGGAAAGCTGGGGCGTCGCGCTGGCGGGCTCGGTCTCGCTGGTCATGCCCGCGTGGCAATTGCCGCCGCTGGC
>CAITOD010000513.1 GCA_903893935.1 uncultured Sphingomonadales bacterium | reverse complement strand
CGAGATGGCTTGAAATATTCCCGATATTCCTGCGCCATCCCTCCTTGCACTGGGCCAAAATCGGCTCCGTCACGGAGTTACAGATTTATCGCAGGACGCTCTAAAAGAAACGACGCATTGCGCATGGACTTGTGGGTCACGGTGCTGTCATAGAGCGAGGGCAATCCGGGGAAGACAAGGGGATTGGGCCATGACCGACTTCGACGAGCAGACCGCCGCGCGATTGCGACAGGAAATCGAGGACAGCTTTGACGAAGAGCTTGAAAACGAGCTTTCGGAAAGTCTGCTGGCGATGCTTGCCGACAGTACCGAATTGGGCGACAGGGCCGAACTCGCCGACGCGGCCAAACGCCATGCTGGCGAACTGGACCGGCGCACCTATTTCCGCGAACTGTTCCGGCTGCAGCACGAACTGATCCGGCTGCAGGACTGGGTCGTGCAGCAGAAGCTCAAAGTGCTGGTGCTGTTCGAAGGCCGCGACTCGGCGGGCAAAGGCGGGGCGATCAAGCGGATTACGCAACGCCTCAATCCGCGCGTGGTGCGCGTGGTGGCTTTGACCGCGCCGACCGAACGCGAAAAGACGCAGTGGTATTTTCAGCGTTATGTGCCGCATCTGCCCGCCGCGGGCGAAGTCGTGCTGTTCGACCGGTCGTGGTACAACCGCGCCGGGGTCGAACGCGTGATGGGGTTCTGCACCGAATCGGATGTCGAGGAATTTTTCCGTTCGGTGCCCGAATTTGAACGCATGCTGGTGCGATCGGGGATTATTCTGGTCAAATACTGGTTTTCGATCACCGACGCCGAACAGCAATTCCGCTTTCACATGCGCATCAACGACCCGCTGAAACAGTGGAAACTGTCGCCGATGGATGTCGAAAGCCGCCGCCGCTGGGAAGACTATACCCGCGCCAAGGAAGCGATGCTCGAACACACGCACATTCCCGAGGCGCCGTGGTGGGTGGTGCACGCCGACGACAAACGCCGCGCGCGGCTGAACTGCATTGCCCATCTGCTGAGCCAGGTGCCATACGACGAAGTGCAGAAGCCGCACGTTGTGCTACCGCCACGCGTGCACAATCCCGACTACATTCGCCACCCGATTCCGCCCGAAATGTACGTGCCGGAAGTCTGGTAGGCGACAGGCACGGCGCGGACGTTCCGGCGGTGATTGTCACACTTACGTCACAAGATTACTGCTAACTGGTTAACGTATTCTGGACTGGGGAGTTTACCGGAATGAACGCCACCGTTGCTGCGGCCGCAAATCCGCGACCTAACCTTGATGCCGGGCTCGGCAATGTCGGGCTCTACGGTTTTCTCGCTGTGCTGCTCGCCGGACTCGGCTTCGTGGCTTACAGCATTTATGCCGACGCGACTGCCGCCGGGGTGCATTCGATTGCCATCCTGGCGTTCGTGCTGCTGTTTGTTGCCCTGCTGATCGCGCTGGGCTTCGAATTCGTCAACGGCTTCCACGATACCGCCAACGCGGTGGCGACGGTCATCTACACCCATTCGCTGCCTGCGCATGTCGCGGTGGTGTGGTCGGGCTTCTTCAACTTCCTCGGCGTGATGACCTCGGCCGGCGCGGTTGCCTTCGGCATCGTGTCGCTGCTGCCGGTGGAACTGATCCTGCAAGTCAGCGGCCAGGCCGGCTTCGCGATGGTGTTTGCGCTGCTGATCGCGGCGATCATCTGGAACCTCGGCACCTGGTATTTCGGGTTGCCGTCGTCGTCGTCGCACACGCTGATCGGCTCGATCATCGGCGTGGGTGTCGCCAATGCCATGCTCCACGGGCGTTCGGGCACCGCCGGGGTCGACTGGGGCAAAGCCACCGAAATCGGCCAGGCGCTGCTGCTTTCGCCGCTGGTCGGCTTCTTCGCCGCGCTGCTGCTGTTCCTCGCAGTCAAGGCGGTCGTGCGCATTCCGGCGCTTTACAAGGAACCGGTCGGCAACACGCCGCCGCCGTTCTTCATTCGCCTGCTGCTGATCCTGACATGCACCGGCGTGTCGTTCTTCCACGGGTCGAACGACGGGCAAAAGGGCATGGGTCTGATCATGCTGATCCTGATCGGGATCGTGCCGACTGCCTATGCGCTCAACCGCGCCGTGCCGGCTTCGTACGAAGCGCAGTTCCATGCAAGCTCGGTTGCTGCCAACGCGGTGTTCACCGCACATGCAGCGCCCAATACCGGTGCTCCGCTGGCCATCGACGCCGCCCGCGCAGAAGTCACCACCTACATCGCCGAACACAAGTTCACGCCTGCGACGCTCGGCGCGCTGAGCGTGCTGTCGAGCGACATCGACCATCAGGTCGCTTCGTATGGCTCGCTGGCGAAAGTGCCTGCCGAAGTGACCGGCAATATCCGCAACGAAATGTATCTGACCTCGTCGGCGATGAAGCGCCTCGCCAAGGAAAAGAGCGTCAAGCTGGCGCCTGCCGAAACCAAGGCGCTCGACGCTTACAAAAAGAACCTCGACAAGGCGACGCAGTTCATCCCGACCTGGGTCAAAGTCGCGGTGGCGATCGCGCTGGGCCTCGGCACGATGATCGGCTGGAAGCGGATCGTGGTCACCGTCGGTGAAAAGATCGGCAAGAGCCACCTGACTTATGCGCAGGGTGCGGTTGCCGAAATCGTCACGATGGCCACGATCGGCGCAGCCGACAATTTCGGCCTGCCGGTTTCGACCACCCACGTGCTGTCGTCGGGCGTCGCCGGCGCCATGGCGGGCAACGGGTCGGGCCTGCAATGGTCGACTTTGCGCAATATGGCCGTGGCCTGGGTGTTGACGCTGCCGGTGTCGATCATGCTGGCGGGAACGCTCTACGTCGCACTCAGCCAGGTGATCTGATTACCCGCATTCCCTGATCACGCATGGGCCCCTTCCCCGCCTCGCGGGGAAGGGGCTCGGCGTTTCAACAGCGCTTCCACCCGCGCCAGATCAACGGGCCGGTCGACATCGAGCGCCACATCCGCAGCAAGCGGCAGAGCGGGGGCATCGCGCAGCAGCGCACCCGCGCCGCGATCGCCCTCCAGCATGCACAACGCCGCGAAATGGTGCGCGCCAAACAGCGCCGGTGGCGTCGGTGACCCGGGGCCGAGGCTTGCGAGGCGATCGCCGTCGAACGCCGCAATCATCGCGCGGATATGCGCGAGCGGAACCAGCGGCATGTCGGCAAGCGCGATCAGCACCGCCTTGACCCCGCGCGCCTCGGCAGCGGCAACCCCCAGCGCAAGCGACCGCGATTGCGGTGCGCCGGGCGGATCGAGCAGGACCGTGTCATAATCGGGCAGGATCGGTGTGTCGGGGCCGATCACGGCGATCCGGGCAGCAAAGCCAGGGCCGCGCAACATGTCGGCAGCATGGCGAGCGAGCGGTTTGCCCGCCAGCGGCGCTGCCAGTTTGGCGCCGCCGAACCGTGTCCCGCGCCCTGCCGCGAGCAGGACCAGACCGATCGCATCGGGGGTCACGCGCCGACCGTCGATCCCGGTTGCCAGACCAGCCGAGTGGAATCGGTCATATGACCCGCGCAGGCCTCGTAGTCCTGCACCAGTTCGGCGAGGATCGACAGCGCCAGCGTCGCCGGATTGCGCGTACCGGGAATCAACCCGATCGCGCCGCGCAACCGGTCGATCTGCGCTGCGGGCACCTGCTGGTCGCGCAAGCGGTCGAGCCGCGCCTTGTGCGTGCGCTGGCTGCCGACCGCGCCGTAATAGAATGCGGGCAGAGCAAGCGCTTGCGGCAAGAGGAATTCCTCCCAGTCGCGATCGTGAAACGCGAACACGATGGCGCTCCACGGGTCGCTGTCGATGTGTGGCAAGCGCAAGCGGCTTGCCAACGGCACAATGCCCTCGCCCGGGTTCCCGGGTTCCTGCGGTGCATAAGCCGCGACATCGACCCCGAATGCGCGCGCCAGCCGCACCAGCGCGAGCAAATCTTCGCCATGCCCCAAAGCGATCAGACGCAGCGCGGGCGCATACCGTTGCACGCGGCTGCCGAGCTGCAGCGTCGCCGGCTGGCGAGCGGCGAGCCGTGCAAGCGCTTCGGCCACCAGCGCGGCATCGGGCTGCGGGGTGAACAGCAAGTCGATTCCCCCGCCGCACGGCAGACGTACATCGATATACGCCGAACCCAGCCCATAGCGCACCGTGCGCGCGTGCCCCCCGGCCAGCACTTCGAGCGCTTCGGCGGCAATCGCGCGTTCGACGCACCCGCCCGAAAACGATCCGACCTGGCGTCCGTCGGCAAGCACCGCCATTTGCGTGCCGATCGCGCGCGATGCCGCGCCCTCGATTCCCACCAGTGTCACCAGCACGCCTGGCACGCCTTCGCGCGCGCCCTGATCGATCAGCCGCAGCGCATCGACGGGGCCGGCTGCGATCATTGCTTGTGCTCGATATAAAGCTGCCGGATCGACGCCGGGGCATGGCACTGCTGCACCAGCTGGTTGGCCAGCCGCTCGCGCTCGGCGGTCAGGTTGGCATTGGTCAGTGCCTGCAACCGCTCGCGCGCGACTTCCCCGGCGGTGAACGGTCTTGTACCGGCAGGCGCCGTGCCCTGGCCCAGCACGAACACGACATAGTTCATCAGATCGGCGAGCTCGGCATTGTCCTTGATCCGGCTGTGCGCGACATTGGGCAAGCGGATCAGATAGGCGCGCGCTTCGGGCGTGCACATGAACCAGCCGACCCGGCCGGCCAGTTCGGGCAAATGCGCGGGCACCGTATCGCCGCGCACACCGTGGCACCCGCCGCAATGTTCGATGTAATCGACCCGCGCCTGATCGGGATCGGTCATCACGCTGTGCGGATCGGGCAGCGCCGGGCTGGCATGGACTCCCACCGCCAGCGCGAGACCGCCCGCCATCACAATGCCCAATCCGCGCCGGAGCCCGCGAAACATCGCATGGTCCTGGCGCATGCCAATCAGGCCGCGCCCACCAGCACGGCGGTCGAACAATGGTATTCCGTGTTCTTGACGCCGAAGCACCAGATGATGTCGTTGTTGAGCTGCTGCGTGTAGATTTGCGTTTCGCGATCGGTGCCGTCGCAATTGCACCGGTTGGCCTGCGCTTTGCCGCAGCAATCGCGATAGGCGATCAGATAGGCTTTGCCATCGTCGGGGTTGACGCAAGTGCCCACCCACGAGACCGGCGACGCTTCGGCACCCGGCGGGCACGAATGAATGCCGCCGCCCGAACAGGTGCACAGCGTTCCATCGATCGCACAATAGCGCCAGTAATTGCATTTGGTGTCATCGGTGGTCTGCGCGTTGCGCGCAAACATCGTTTTGGATTCGGGCGACCGGTCGGGCTTGGCCTCGGCGCGGCTGACCGGAAGCACCGGAAACACCGGGGCCGCGACCAGCGCCGCGCCAATCCGCGCCAGCATGCCGCGCCGTGACGTACCGCCGGCAAAACGGCGCAACAGGGTCTCGCCAAAGCTGTCAGCATTGAAAATCGTCATAAATCCCCCGCTATCCGGTCGGTGGGCACAAACCGCGCCAGTTATAATGATTGAAAACAAGCATGTTGTGAAGCTGCCCGATCAAGCCAGCTCCGGTTTGAGGCTTTCGATATAATCCTGCACCGAATGCACACCCATTTCGTGCGCCACGATCAGGCTTTCGAGATGTTCGCGGCTGTTGACCAGCCCTTTGGACAGGATCACGCCATCGGCATCGAGCAGCACGGCAAACGGCAGCTTGCCCACTTCGAAGGCCTGGCCGACATCGGGCCCGTTGATGAAGGTATATCCACCGAGCCCGTGGCGTTCGATCATCGCGCGCTGCGTTTCGGGCTGGTCATCGCCCACAAACACCAGTTGCACGCGTTCGTCGCGCGCAAAGCTCTTGGCCACCGGGATCAGGTTCTTGCACAAAGGGCATGTGGCGGAAACGAACATCAGCAGCCGCAGCGCTGCACCGGGCGCTGCGCCCCCCACGCTGGTAACCGTGCCATCGAGCATCCTCGCCGCGATAACCGGCGCCTTTGCGCCGACCGAAGGCCCGCCCGAGGTGGTCAGCGCGCCCGCCGGGGCGACGCGCATATGCAGCACGCCAACCTGGCGCGCGAGCGCAAGCAGCGCCACGATCAGCGCAAGCGTGACGACCCAGCCAAAAATCGCGGAAATGACCAGTGCGGTCAGCATGACAAACCCTATCTCCGTGCCTGCGCCAGCGGCGATGCAGCGAGCGCCGCAAGCGCATTGAACAGCAGATACAGGCCAAACAGCGTGATCCCCGCAATCACCGCCAGCGCAACGTCAACCGGTGCAGTGTAGGCCGCGCGCGGCGCCGCCGCGAGCGTGACGAGCCCGGCCAGCGCCAGATTGCGGCTGACGAGGCCCCAGCCCAGCGTCTGCCGCAAGTGCGACCGCCCGCATCCGCAATCGATCGACCGGCGCCCGCGCCGGATGTTGACCGCCATCGCCGCGGCAAACACCACCAGCAGTGCAGCGGCCAGCACCCCGAGCAGGCGCAACGGCCCGCCGACAAACACGCCTGCGATCAGGCCCAGCCCCAGCCCGAGTTCCGCCACGGGCAGGCCCGCAGCGACCGGCGCCACCAGCGCATCGGGGAGCAGCCGGTAATTGGCCACGACACCCGGCACCACGCTGCGATGGCGCAGTTTGGCAAGGCCCGCGTCGACAAACACCAGCCCCGTGCCGATTGCACCTGTCAAACCGGTCACAACAAGGATGGGGGCCACGACGCGCAGGCTTACTGCATGACCTGGATCAGGCCCGAGCCCGAATCCCGGAGATTGAACTTGACCGTCCAGGTGGCCGGATCGATCACTTGCGCGGTGCCCGGCAAAGCGTAGCCCGTGTTGCCACCGTCGCCATCGCTCAGCACCACCAGCTTCGGCTCGGGTTCCTGCGTGACATTGATGACATTGGGGCCGCCATCAACCGCGATCCGCTTGACCACTTTGCGTGCGGCGAGGTCGAGATCCCAGATCTCGGTCGCATTGTCCTTGTGCGACCAGAATTCGCCGGCGTGCATCAGGACATAGAGATGCCCCGAAGCGCGGTGCAGCGCACTCGGCTGATGGCCGGTCGGGTACCAGTTGAGATCGAGCGGCCGGGTCTCGCCCTTGCGCAGCCCGGCCGCTTCCTGGATCGAAAACGGCGCGCTGACCACGGGTTTGGCGCCCAGCTTGGCGGTGTAGACCAGCCCCGAATAGCTCAGCATCACCGCTTCGGCTTTGGTCCGGTCGAATTGCACATCGTCGAACACCGGGTCGCCGGTGGCGTTGAAAAACGGATCGGTGCGGGTGATATCGGCTTTGTCCCCGGTGAGATTGACCGAGGCCAGCGATCCGTCCGAACACAACGAAACAACCCCCACGCCCTGGTTGGGGATCAGGTCCGCGCAGCCGGGCAATTCGACATTTTTGACAAATTTGCGCTTGACCAGATCGATCACGTTGATCGACGAAATCGGGCTGAAGTCATAGACATAGGCCGTTTTGCCATCATCGCTGACGACAAAGTCGCGTTCGCGGTTGCCGACCAGAATGCGCCCCGGAATATCGATGTCGCCTTCGAGCGTCAGCGTATGCGCATCGTAGACCGAAATGAAGTTTTGCCGCGTTCCGTGCAGGCGCCGCGTCCAGACCGTTTCCGCGACATAATAGTGCTTGCCGGCCGGATCGATCGCCAGGTCGCCAAGGATCGGGGTTTCGATCTGCGCCACATATTTGCCGGTCGATGTGTCAAATACGGTCGTTCCCGGCAAAGCGACCCCGCGCTGCAGGAACACCCAGCTGGGCTTTGGCGAAGGCAGCGTGGTGAGCATCGATTCCTCCGGCTCGACCGAAGCGGGCCCGGCCATCGCCGGCGCTGCAACGATCATTGCCAGCCCGAACGCGGCCGCCCGGGCCAAACTCCTCGCGAACGACCTGCTGGCACCCGATAGCGGCGATGACGCGGCGGAATTCATCGTAAATGGCCCCCTTTGGACACGGTCTTTCGGCGAACTCGGAGCGCAAGCCAAGGCGATCGCGCGCCAGACCGATCCACCGGTCATCTGTGATCGAAGATTTGCCGACCGGCCCGCTTTAGTCAAGCGCCATTACACCAAGAGGACGTCGCGTCGCTGACCCCCACGGGACTCGACAAGCCCAGGCTTCTGTCGCAGGACTCTGCGGAACCTTACTTTATCGCAACACGCAGGAGCATTCCCGATGGCACGACCAGACGCGGCAGGCGAAGCCACGGTTTCGCTCGATGCCGCGTTTGCCCATGCCGCCGCGATGCTCGGCCGCGACCCGCGGCTGGCGCTGGGGCAGGCGCGCGAAATCCTGCGCGCGGTGCCCGGCCATCCGCAGGCGGTGCTGATCGAAGCGCAGGCCTTGCGCGCGCTGGGTGATCTGCCCGCCGCGCGCGCGCTGCTGGTGAAACTGGCGCGCGAACAGCCGCGTTCGGCGATGACCGCGTTCGAACTGGCGATGGTGCACGGCGGGCTCGGCGAAATCGGCCTCGCGATCGCGGCGCTCGAACGCACCGTGGCGCTCAAGCCCGATTTGCTGCCCGCCTGGCACGCGCTGGCGGGCGCGCGGCGCGAAGCCGGGCGCGAGGCCGAGGCGCGCGACGCCGATGCCAAAGCGGTCGAAGCGGCGACGCGCGACCCGGTGCTGGTCAAAGCCGCGCTGGCGATGCATGATAGCGATTTTGCTGCGGCCGAGGCCCTGCTCGATGCGCGTATCCAGCAGATGCCGCGCGACGCGGCCGCGCTGCGGCTGCGCGGCGAAGTGGCGTGGCGGCAGGCGCAGCTCGATCCGGCGGTTGCCTGGCTCAAACGCACGCTGGCGATCGCGCCGGGGTTTGCTGCGGCGCGCGAATTGCTGGTGCGCATCCTGCAGATGGGCCCCGATGTGGCCGAAGCGCTGGCGCATGCCAGCATGCTGGTGGACGAAGAACCGGGCAATGTCGGCCACGCGCTGCTCAAGGCGTCGCTGCAAGTCCGGCTGGGTGAACAGGACCACGCTGCCGATATCTACCGCGAACTGGTTGGGCGCGGGGTCGATAGCCCGCGCGTCTGGCTGAACCTCGGCCATGTCGAAAAGACACTCGGCAACCAGGCCGACGCGATCGCCGCCTACCGCAAGGCGCTGGCGCGCGACCCGGCGCTGGGCGAGGCATGGTGGAGCCTCGCCAATCTGAAGACGGTGCGGCTCGATGCCGATGATGTCGCGGCGATGACGGCGGTCGAGGGCAACGCCGAAGACGACGAGCAGGCAAGCCAGCTGCACTTCGCGCTGGGCAAGGCTTACGAAGATGCCGGCGATGCGGAAACCGCGTTCGATCATTATGCGCGCGCCAATGCCTTGCGGCGCAAGGAAATCGACTACGAGGAAGCGCGGATCATTGGCGGCGCGGCCGAGCACGCCACGCTGTTCACCGCGCCGTTCCTCGCCAGCCGCGCCGGGCAAGGCTGTGCGGCCAACGATGCGATTTTCATTGTCGGCTTGCCGCGCGCCGGCTCGACACTGGTCGAACAGATCCTGTCGAGCCATTCCGCGATCGAAGGCACGATGGAACTGCCCGATATGATGATGATCGGCGACCGGCTGCATTCACGCGTCGAAGAAGGCGAATTTGCGAGCTTCAGCGAGGTTGTGCGCTCGCTCGCGCCGGCCGATCTCAAGCGGCTGGGCGAAGAATATCTCGACCGCACGCGTGTCCACCGCAAGGAAGGCCGCGCGCGCTTTATCGACAAGATGCCCAACAACTGGATGTACACCGGGCTGATCCGGCTGATCCTGCCCAATGCCACGGTGATCGACGCGCGGCGCCATCCGATGGGCTGCTGCTTTTCCGGCTGGAAGCAGTTTTTCGCGCGCGGCCAGCTGTTTACGTATGATCTGGCGGAAATCGGGCGCTATTACCGCGCTTATGTCGCGCAAATGGCCGCGTTCGACCGCGAAGCGCCGGGCGCGGTGTACCGGGTGATTTACGAGCGCATGGTCGCCGATACCGAAGGCGAAGTGCGCCGCCTGCTCGATCACGTCGGCGTGCCGTTCGAAGAGGAATGCCTGGCGTTCTACCGCAACCGCCGCGCGGTGCGCACCGCGAGTTCCGAGCAAGTGCGCCAGCCGATCTTCACCGACGGGGTCGACCACTGGCGGCAGTTCGAACCCTTCCTCGGTCCCCTGCGCGAGGCGCTCGGGGCGGTCGAGACGGCCTATCCCGAAGTGCCGGCGGAACTGGCGATCGCCTGATCTGCCAACCTCATCCGTCACAATCATTCGTCATTCCCGCGAAGGCGGGAATCCAGTTGCGGCACTGCGTCGAGGTCAAAGGATTGAGGATTGCCGAGAGGCCGCTTCTGGATTCCCGCCTTCGCGGGAATGACGGATGAGAGCTGAGGGGGGCGAACCGGCCCGCCGCCCTTTTTGCGGACAGCAAGAAGAGGCGCCCGAAACAAAATGGGGGTCGGCGTTGCCGCCGGCCCCCACTGTCATCCGCCCTTGCTCGCCGGCGTCCTTGCGGCCGCTCCCCCTGGGCGGCCTTGCGACCGGTTCCAGCGCGCTTTCACGCGTTGCCAGCCACGAGGGGCGGGCGGGTTGCGACCGGCCGGATGGACACTCCCCCGCAGGAAAAGGCCATCCAGACGAGCTGCCGGGTTTTGCGCGCGTGGCCTCGCCTGCTTGCGCAAGTGGGCTCCGTCGCGCCGCGCCGGCGGATGTAACCTTTTTTCCGTGCCCCTGGCCGGTGGCTAAGGCCGAAGCTTGTCGCGCGACACCGCTCCATTTCAGGCCGCCAGACAGAGGCCCGAGCAGACGAATTCCCGCGCGACGCGGAAAAAAGGGATTGGATACCAGGCTTCACATCTTGATCGGGATGCCTTGTCCGGTCGTGCGCGGATTGCTCCACGCCCGTCCTGGCACTGCACGCAGGCCCGATGGTCGATGTTCGGTTGACATCCGGCCCGACCGCCGCCCCGCGCCGTGCACCTCGCCGATGCCCGGGCAGCCGCGAAGTGCCCGTGCCTGACGTGTGTGACGGATTGGCTTGAACAAGTCGGTTCGAAGGTGATTTTTCGCTTTGCGATCAGGGTGTTGGCCTGATCGGTGTGGCGGAATTTCGCCCCCTCGATGAGCAAAAGCTGCGCTCGAAGCGCGAGTCGTTCAAGGATAATTTTGCGAAGTTATCCACAGGCTGCGATCATGCCGGTGGACAACTTTGCAAGCGTTTGACGGAATTTTGAAATTATGGAGACAATCCGCGCCCCTGAAAAGCCCCGCCCCTGAGGGGAGGGGTTGGGGAGGGGTTTGCGACGCCAGATTGGCAGCGCGTCCCTGCATCGCCGGACACCCCCACCCGACCCTCCCCCTGAGGGGGAGGGCTCCGGGTTAGCGGTCGCGTTGGGCGAGGAGGCGCAGGCGCAGTGCGTTGAGCTTGATGAAGCCCGCGGCGTCTTTCTGGTCGTAGGCGCCGGCGTCGTCTTCGAAGGTGACATGGCGTTCGGAATAGAGGCTGTCCGGCGATTGCCGGCCGACCACCGAAGCCTGGCCCTTGTAGAGCTTCAGCCGCACGGTGCCGTTCACTTTGGCCTGCGAATGGTCGATCGCGGCTTGCAGCATTTCGCGTTCGGGCGCGAACCAGAACCCGTTGTAGATCAGTTCGGCATATTTGGGCATCAGCTCGTCCTTGAGATGCGCCGCACCGCGATCGAGCGCGATCGATTCGATGCCGCGATGCGCCACCGCATAGATCGTGCCGCCGGGCGTTTCGTACATCCCGCGGCTTTTCATGCCGACAAAGCGGTTTTCGACCAGATCGAGCCGCCCGATGCCGTGTTTGCGCCCGTAGGCGTTGAGCGCGGTCAGCAGCGTGGCCGGGCTCATCGCCTCGTCATTGATCGCCACGCCGTCGCCGCGCGCAAAATCGATCGTGATATATTCGGGCGCATCGGGCGCATCTTCGGGGTTGACCGTGCGCGAATAGACATAGTCGGGCACTTCGGCCCACGGGTCTTCGAGCACTTTGCCTTCGGACGAGGTGTGCAGCAAGTTGGCGTCGGTCGAAAACGGACTTTCGCCGCGCTTGTCTTTGGGCACCGGCACCTGATGCGCTTCGGCCCAGGCGATCAGCGCAGTGCGGCTGGTCAGGTCCCATTCGCGCCACGGCGCGATCACTTTGATGCCCGGATCGAGCGCATAGGCCGACAGTTCAAACCGCACCTGGTCGTTGCCTTTGCCGGTCGCGCCGTGCGCCACCGCATCGGCGCCGGTTTCGCGCGCGATTTCGATCAGCCGCTTGGAAATCAGCGGGCGCGCGATCGATGTGCCGAGCAGATAATCGCCTTCATAGCGCGCGTTGGCGCGCATCATCGGGAACACGAAATCGCGCACGAATTCTTCGCGCAAGTCGTCGATATAGATGTGTTCGGGCCTGATCCCCATCAACTGCGCCTTGGCGCGCGCGGGTTCGAGTTCCTCACCCTGGCCGAGATCGGCGGTGAATGTCACCACTTCGCAACCATAGGTAACTTGCAGCCATTTGAGGATGACCGAGGTGTCGAGCCCGCCCGAATAGGCAAGAACGACACGGTTGATAGCGGACATGGACGACTCCCGGTGTGCGGCAAGATTGAACGCGCGCGGGTATCAGGCGGGTTGCGCCGACGCAAGGCGAGCGCGCAGCGCAGGCAGCCGCCAGCCGAGATTGCCCGCGCGAAAGCCATAGCTCAAAAGCAGCGCCAGCCACACCCCGGTGTTGCCAAGCGGGCGCAAGGCATAGTCGCAGGCAAGATACGCGAGCGTCGAGAGCAGCGCGGCGTTGCGCAAGGCGCGGCCATCGGTGGCGCCGATAAACACCCCGTCGAGCAGCCAGGCCGGGGCGCCAAGCAGCGGCACGAGCACGGCAAACGGCAAAAATGCGAGCGCGGTCGCGCGGATATGCGCATCGGTGGTGATCGCGGCCACGCCCCACGGCCCCGCCACCACGAACAGCAGCGCCAGCAAGGCCCCGCCGCCCAGCGCGAATTCGCCGGTCAGCCGAAGCGCGCGATCGAACGGCCGCCGCTCGCCTGCGCCAAAGGCGTGCCCGACGCGTTCCTCCGCGGTCAGCGAAAAGGCATCGAGCACGAATGCACCGATCGCCACGAACTGCATCAGCACGTGGTTGGCCGCCAGCGTTACCGCGCCCAGCCGCGCGCCGGCATTGGCAAACCAGGTGAACAGGATCAGCAACGCCACCGTGCGGATCATCACGTCGCGGTTGACCGCAAACAGCCGCATCAGCTTGTCGCGCGCCATGATGATGCCCAAGCCGGTGCGCCGGATCAATGCCAGCGGCCGCGCTCCGCCGGGCCCGAGCGCCAGCGCCAGCCCGACCAGCAAAGCCGCCCATTCGGCAAGCGCGGTGCCGAGGCCCACGCCGCGCGCGCCGAGACCGTAATGCCACACCAGCGTGACATCGAGCGCGACGTTGATCACGTTCATCACCAGTTGCAGCACCAGCGCGAGCCGCGTCTGCCGCCGCCCGATCATCCAGCCATTGATGGCATACCCCGCCAGACTTGCAGGTGCCCCGTAAAACCGCGCCGCCACAAAGGCGCGCGCCGGCCCCGCCACCGCGCCACCCGAAGGCAGGGCGATAAACCCCGCCGCCATGATCGGCCCGGTCAGCAGCCACAGCACCGCGCCGATCGCCAGCCCGAGCATGACCCCGCGCACCAGCAGCGCATCGCTTTCGTCGCGATCGCCCGCGCCCGTGGCTTGCGCCACCAGCCCTGAAATGCCCATGCGCAAAAAGCCGAAGCTCCAGAACACCAGGTCGATCACCGCCGCGCCCAGCGCCACCCCGGCAAGTGCCGATGCCGTGCCACTGCGCCCGATCACCATGGTATCGACCAGCCCGACCAATGGCACCGAGGCCTGCCCGACCATGATCGGCCACGCTTGCGCAATCACGGCGCGGCGCGTGAGGGGGCGGGGCGAATGTCTTGCCATGCGCGGTGCATCGGCCGTGCGCCGCCGCGATGCAAGGCCCCGCGTAACACCGATTGCCCTTTGGGACAGTGTTACAAGAGCGTCATGGTGCAATGCATCGACTGACATATTCAGTTGTTAATCCCTGCACAAGCGGCTCGACCAATCGGGCCTTTCTCAGGGGGTCATTCATGAACTATCGCTTGCTCTTGGGCGGCTGCCTTGCCGCGCTTCTCGCACCCGTTGGCGCCATGGCGCAGCAGGCGGCGGATCAGACCGCACCCGACAATCGCAACGAAACGATCGTGGTGACCGCGCGGCTCGAAAAGACCGCGCGCGACGAACAGAAGATTGCCCCCAATCTGGTGACAATTCTCTCGGCCGAAGCGATTGCCAAGTTTCCCGATATCAACACCGCCGAAGCGCTCAGCCGCGTGGCGGGCGTGTCGCTGTCGACCGACACCGGCGAAGGCCGCTTTATCTCGATCCGCGGGCTCGACGGCAATCTCAACGGCACGACGCTGGGCGGCGTGGTGCTGCTCAACAGCGAACCCGGCGGCACCAATTTCAGCGGTGGCGGCCGCGCGGTTGAACTCGACACGATCCCGATCGGCGCGGTCGATCGCATTGTCGTGACCAAGACCGGCTTGCCCGATCACGACGCCGAAGGCATTGGCGGCACGGTCGAACTGACTCCGCGCACCGCGATCGGCCTGTCGCACCTGTTCATCGATGTGACCGCTTCGGGCGGCATCGAGACATATCGCAACACCGGGCAATGGCGCGAACAAGTCGCCGTCGGCGGCCCGATCGGCGGTGCCGGCTCGCCCGTTTCGTTCGTGATCAGCCAGTTCCTTCACGAAGATCGCCGCACGTTCGACGACATCGAGGAAGATTATGTCGATGGCCAGTCGCAAGGCGTGCCCGACAAGGCCTATGCCGACTTGCAATTGCGTCGTTACCAGTATCACCGCAAGCGCTTCGGCTATTCGGGCGAGCTCGATTATGTCCCCGCCCCCGGTCAGCGCTGGTATCTGCGCGCGACGCTGGCGGGTTACAACGAATCGGTCGTCAAGAACCGGCTGGAAATCGATTTCAATGGCACGCCCACGGCCAACCCTGCCAATCCCAACGGCTATATCGATGGTGCGCAGCCGCTCGTGCAGCTGAGCGATACCGATCAGAGCTTCAAGAACCTTGTCACGCAAGTTGGCGGCGACAACCACTTGGGCAAAGTGCATCTGGAATATTGGGCTGCCTATTCGCAGGCCACGTTCGATGAACCCTATGGTTATGTGTCGTACTTCCAGAACAACAACAACTACAACGTCGCTTACGACAATATCACCAGTTCGAACTATCCGCGCTATCAGGTCCTGAGCGGAACCGGTTTCCTCGATCCGACCCAGTATGGCCTCGACAAGATCAAGGCGGAAACCGAACAGGACAAGGACAAGGAATGGTCCGGGTCGTTCGCGGCCAGCCTGCCTCTCGGCCTCGCCAGCGATGACGAATTCAAGCTCGGCGCGAAAGTGCGGCTGCGCGACAAATATTCCAACCCCTATATCGATTCGATCAAATACAAGCACTCGACGCCGCTGACGATCGCGCAGGACGAAGCCGGTTCGCAATACGAAAATTTCTACGATGCGGGCTATTCGCAATTGCCCCCGATCGGCGTGCAGGCGGTGCGCGACTTGTATAACGGCAGCGGCCGAAGCCCCGCGCTCGATCCGACCGGCTATTTCTACGACACCGAAAACGTCTATGCCGCATTCGCGCAATACAAAGCCAGGTTCGGCGATTTCGGGCTGCTGACCGGCGTGCGCTATGAACACACCGACACGACGCTGCGCGGCTTTGCCTCGGTCACCGATGCGGCGGGTGACACCACCGAAAATCCCGTTGCGGTAGTGCACAAATACGACGATTTCTTCCCGACGCTGCAATTGCGCTATCAGCCGAACAAGCAGTTCGTCGTGCGCGCGACGTATTCGACCGGGATTGCCCGTCCCGGCTTCCTGCAGACGATCCAGGCAACCCAGGTCGATGAAGGTGCCGGCACGGTGGTGACCGGCAACCCGCAACTGCAACCGACGTTCAGCCACAATTTCGACGTTTCGGCCGAATATTATCTTGCCGAAGCGGGGATCATATCGCTCGGCGCATTCGACAAGGAAATGCGCAACTACATCATCACGTTTGCCTACAACGGGCTCTATCCTGGCTATCAGGGCGCGTTCAACGTGCAGAGCTTTGCCAACACCCCCAATTCGCATGTGCGCGGGATCGAAGGCGTCTATGTCAACCACTTCACCAGCCTGCCCGGCTTGCTCGGCGGCCTGGGCGTCGATGCCAACTTCACCTACGAATCGAGCGGCGCGCATCTGCGTCCGGGTGAAAACAACGCTTTGCCCGGCATGTTCCCGTGGACTTGGAACGCCGCCGGGTTCTATGAAAAGAATGGCGTCAAGCTGCGGATTGCCGGTCAGTTCGAAAGCAGCACGCTGTTCACGGTGGGTTCGAGCCGCACCACCGATGTCTATCAGAACGAGCGCTTCACGCTCGATTCGAGCGTGAGCTACGACATCGACCGGCGCGTGCAAATCTACCTCAACGCCAAGAACCTGACCAACGCGCCGTTGCGTTTCTACGAAAACACCTCGAACCGCCCGATCCAGCGTGAATTCTACGATCTGACGCTCGAAGCCGGGGTGAAACTCAAGTTCTGATTGTCGATATGAAAGGTTGCCCCATGCGTGTTCGATTGAAGACGGTCTGTGCGCTTGGCGCGCTCGCGGCGGCGCCGACCACCGCATGGGGCGAACCCGCCAAGCCCGCGCCCGACTATGCTGTCGTCGATCGCATTGCCGGCGCGGATGGCGGATGGGACTATGCCTCGCTCGATACGGCGGGCGGGCGCGTCTATGTGGCGCGATCGAACGCCGTGATGGCGATCGATATCGGCACGCACAAAGTCACCGACGCGCTGGCGCCGGCCGATGGCGCGCACGCCGTGTTCGCCATCGACCAGGGCCGCACCGTGGTCGAAACCGACGGGCACACCGGGATGACCCGGTTTATCGATGCGGCGACCGGCAAAGTCGAAGACGAAGTGGCCACCGGCACCAAGCCCGATGCAGCGGTCTATGAACCGGTTTCGGGCCGCATCATGGTGATGAGCCCGGGCAACAGCACGGTCACGCTGCTCGACGCGGCAACGCACAAGTTCATCTCGCGCTTTACGCTGCCCGGCGGGCTCGAAGCCGCGGTGGCCGATGGCAAAGGCGATGTTTTCGTCAATCTCGAAGAACAGGGCGCGCTGGCCGAAATCGACGCGGTCAAAGGCGAAGTGGTGCGCGTGGTGCCGCTGCCCGGCTGCGAAGGCCCGACCGGGATCGCGCTGGTGGCGCATGGCACGCGCACGATTTCGGCTTGCGCCAATGGCGTGGCCGTCGTTGTCGATACCGGTGCCGGTCAGGCCGTGGCGCGCCTCGCCATCGACAAAGGCCCCGATACGGTGCTCGCCGACGAAACCCGCCATCGCGCGTTTATCCCCTGCGGCGGCTCGGGCACACTGGTGGAAATCGCCACCGACAACCCCGATGCGATCCGCGTGACCGGGCGCATTGCAACGCAAGTCAGCGCGCGCACCGGTGCGATCGACCCGCGCGACGGGCGCATCTATCTGCCCGCCGCGACGCTCGGCCAGCCGGCTCCCGGCGCCAAGCGCGGCAAGCCGATCGCGGGCAGCTTTGTCGTGCTCGTGCTCGCGCCGCAGCCCTGATCATCGCATGCGCCGGGGTATCGCCGCGCTGCTGTCGGTCGCGCTGCTTGCTCCGGCGATCGCGCACGCACAAACCTGGCACATCGATCGCGTGGTCGTGGTCATGCGCCACGGCGTCCGGCCGCCGACCAAGCCCGAACCTTTGCCTGCGGGCATGGCGAGCGCGCCGTGGCCGGCCTGGGATGTCGGCTGGGGCGAATTGACGCATCACGGTGCGCGCGCGGTGGCGCTGCTCGGCGATTTCGATCGGCGGCGCTATCGGGCGCTGCTCGGCAGCGGTTGCCCGGCCTTGCGCGCGGTTGCCGACAGCGACCAGCGGACCGTGGCAACGGCGGTGGCTTACCTCGACCGGCTGACACCGCATTGCGCGGTCGAGGTCGAGCACCAACCCGCCGCTACGCGCGACCCGCGCTTTTCGCCATTTGAAGCCGAGCCGCCGCTGCCCGCCGATACGGTGCTGGCGGCGGCGCAAGCGGCTTTGCCCGCCGGCGGCCTGCCCGCGCTCGATCGCGATCTGGCACCGCAATGGCAGGCGATCGACCGGATCACCGGCTGCATGGCGCCCGCGTGCAGCGTCGCTGCGCGGCCGACCTCGCTGGCGGCGGCGGGCGGGCGCGCAAAGCTGTCGGGCGCGCTGGCGTTGGGCGGCAGTTTCGCACAGACGCTCGCGCTCGAATACGCCGATGGCAAGCCGATGGCCGAGGTCGGCTGGGGACGCGCGACGCTTGCGCTGATCACGCAGCTTTCCGCGCTCCACGCCGCCGAATTCGCGATCACGGCGCGCCCGCCTGCGATCGCCAAAGCGGGCGCGGCAGCATTGCTGGGCGAAGTCCGCGCTGCACTGACCCGCGACGCCGCGCCGCGTTTCAGCCTGTTTGTCGGCCATGACAGCAACCTGTCATGGCTCGGCGGTGCCTTGGGCGCACACTGGCACGTGCCACAGTTCGCCCCGGACGATCCGCCGCCGGGCGGCGCGCTGTTGTTCGAACGCTGGTCAAACGGCACGGGCCGCTATCGCCTGCGCGTGCTGTTCCGCAGCCAGACGCTCGACCAGATGCGCAATCTGGCCCCGCCGGACCGATCGGCCGTAATGCCGACCGGTTTTGCCACCTGTTCGCAAACGGCGGGTTGCACCCTCGCCGCACTGGCGAAGGCGCTCGCGCAACCCTGATGCGGTCGATCAGGCCAGATGCACGTCGGCCTGGGTAAAGCTCGCCAGCGAGACGTTTTTCAGCGTCAGGACATCGTTCGGATCGAGCGTAATGGTCAGATCGCTGCCTTGTTGATGGGTCGCGCCAAGCAAATGCGCCCAATCGGCAAAGTCGCTCTTGTCGATCTGGAGCACATCGTGGCGCGAACCGCTGGCAGCAAAATCATACACCGTCTGATCGCCAAACGCGCCGTGGAGCACGAATGTGTCTGCTCCGGCGCCGCCGAACAGCGTATCGCCCGCGCCCCCGATCAGCGTATCACCGGCGGTACCCGCCGCAACGACCAGATTGCCGGCGCTGCCGTTCAGAGTCGCGGCCTTGCCGGTGCCAACGAGGCTGTCGCCGGTACTGGACGCTGCGCTGCCGACGATGGCCTGGAAGCCAAGGCTTGAACCGGCGGTGTTGCCGGTTACGGCGAGGCTGAGCGTGATGTTGGCAACCCCTTTGGCGTAAAGCGAAGATTGCAGCGAACCGAGATCGACGACATTGTCGGCGAGGAAGGCCTCGGCTGCGGCCGCGCTGTCAAAAGTCTCGTGCAAAAGCGTGGTGGCATTGGCGCTGATTGTCAGATCCACTTTGGTCACGCCGGAGCCGAATGCGGTGCCATTGGCAAAGCCCACGACCAGATCTTCGCGCTTGGTCAGTTGCGTCAAATCGACGGTGGCAGTCACGTCTGCTTGCGTCACTTCGGTGCCGTGGCCGGCAGCGCTGTAGGCGCCATTCAATTCATCGACGGTCAACACCGCTGCCTTGGGATCGGCGAAAGCGCCCGCGATTTTGGCCTGACCCGCCAGAAATGCAGAGACATCCGATGCCGGTTCGGTGCCCGCGGCAAAGACAAATGTCGAGGCGGCGTCATTCGCGGACAGGCCATATCCCGGCCGGATGAAGTATATCGACTGGTCGGGGCTGAACGAGGTGTTCGCTTTGGCCGAGGCCGTATCGAGCGCACCGCTGACACCTTGTACGTTTTGCGTTGCATCAGCGGTCAATTTCTGGACCAGAACGCCGCTGGCCGCTTGCGTGGCCGAAGCATCGGCGGCGGCTGTCCCCGACAGGCCGGTCGCCTCGGCACCGGCGCTCCCGTGGCTGAACTGACTGACTCCGCCTTGGCCCGACGCATAAGCATTGGCCTTGCTTGCCGCGATCGCCACGCTCGATGCCACCCCGGCCTGGAACTGTTGCGCATTGAACGAAGACCCGCCGATGATCCCGCCGCCCGATCCGCCACGGCCTTTGGCATAGACCGTAACCGCGCCGGTCCCTGCCACATCTGCCTGGGCCAGACCCTCGGCACCAAACCCTGGTGCGTTCGTGCCGGTTGCGGCACCACCGTTGCCGCCAATCGCAGTGTCGTGGACAATCACTTGCGCGGCATCAAAAACCACTGCCGGAGAAGGGTTTGCGCCCGGGTTGAAATCGTCGATGATCGAAGCGCTGGCGCCACCGTTGCCGGCCAGTGCGCCGGTACCGCCGTCGCCGCCGATCGCCGTCTGGTTGAGCGTCAGCGTACCCGACGGGGCCGATCCGGTCACCACATTGGACAGGACCGGGCTGCCGCCGTCACCACCGTTGCCACCGCCAATGCCGTTGCCGCCGGCGCCGCCGATCGCGGTCACGCTGGCCGTGGCATTGCCCTTGCCGGTTGTCGTGGCAATCGCGGCGGGGGAAGAAGGCGGTGCGCCCGGATCGCTGCCGGTGTTGTTCGGATCGAGATAAGCGAGGATCGGGCTGCCGCCAAAGCCGCCGTTTGCGCCGTTCAACCCGTTGCCGCCTCTGCCGCCGGCGGCGGTTACCGTCGCTGTGACATTGCCGTTGCCGGCAGTCGTTGCCGAAGCCTCGATCGAGGTCGGGCCGTAGCCATCGGCCGGGTCCGAGAACAGATCACCGCCCTGGCCAGCCGACGAACCTGAACCATTGCCATTGCCGCCGTTGCCGCCGGTTACATTGATCGTGGCATCGACCGGCGCATTGCCCGCTGCCGTCGAAGTCGCTGCCAGCAGGCCTGTCGCTGTGCCGCCGGCGCCACCGCTACCCGATCCGGTCCCGCCGCCATTGCCGCCGAGCGCTTCCAGCGTGGCATGAACCGCATTGGCGCCGGTCAGCGTCAACACCGCATCGCCTTCGCTGCCATCGACCCCGTTGCCCGCAGCGGATTGCCCTGATTGGCCGGCAGCCGACAACACGAAGGCGTTCAGCGTCTGCGCGGTGGTGTCGGAATAGGTCAGGCTCGACAACGCACCGCCGCCGGCCCCGCCGGTTGCGCCGTTGCCGCCGGCGCCGCCGTCGGCTTGCTGCCCCAGGGTCAGCGTGCCCGCACTGGCAAGGCCGCTTGCGGCATTGGTCTCGGTGGTCGTAGCGCCAAGGCCTCCGTTGGCGCCATTGGTGCCCAGCCCGCCTTTGCCGCCGGTTGCGATGGCATTGACCTGGCTGGCACCTTGGGCGGCGGAAGCACTGGCCGTGGCTTGGGCAATCGCGCCCGCCCCGGCCGTGTTGCCCGTGCCCGCCGCGCCACCGCCGTTGCCGCCCGCTGCATTGGCGCTGGCGGTGGCCAGGTATTTGCCTTTGGCTTGCGCCGTTGCGGTGGCAGCGCCGCCCGTTCCGCCTGATCCGCTGCCGCCTGATCCGTTGCCGCCCGTTCCGCTGGCGCCGCCGTTGCCGCCTTGCGCATTGGCCAAAGCCTGGGCGTTGGCGCCGCTGAGGGTTGTGGCCGAAGCAGTTGCCGCGCCGCCGTTGCCGCCGCTGCCGGCCGCGCCTTTGCTGGTGGGGGAAATGGTGGCGCCATTGCCGCCGTTGCCGCCTGCGCCACCGAGCGCCACTGCCGCATTGAGCGCATCGCTGGCAGTGGCAGCAGTGGCGCTGGCCGACTGGCCATCCTGACCGGCTTGCCCGGCAGGCTGGGCCGTCGTGCCGTTTGCGCCGTTGACACCCGATTTGCCCGTGCGTGCCGAAATGCTCATCCCTGCCTCCACCAACGTCCCGAAATCGGACAATCGAGACGCCGGCGATTCGAGGAAGGCGCTAACAACCGACCCGATCACCAGTAATCATCGACTAGTGCCGATCGGGTAAAGCAATTCGACTTGCAAATCAACGCAATCAAAATTGATTTTGACGGTATTATTGTAATTTTATTGTCACAACAACTCTGACCAGACTCAATAGAGCATTTACGTCCGGTCCGGATTGAGTCGCCCCCGCACCCGAGGTCAGTTCAGCGTAGCCGCTTCCGCCTGCATCCGCTCGGCGAGTTGCGCGATTTCGTCGGGGTTGAGCAGCCAGGTGCGTGTCTTGCGGCCTTCGCGGAACACCGGGCGAGTCAGCAGCATGCGCGCCTGGGCTTTGGCGAAGGGTTTGAACAGCACGAAATGCATCACGCATTCGCGCACCGTGCCGATGATCGGCGTCTTGCCGTCGAGATCGATCATCGTCGCGGGTTGATCCCAGGGTATCGTCATCGTGTCAAAAGGTCTCGATAATCGCCGAAAAATCGAGGCCCGCCTTGCCGGATTCAACGAATGCGGCATAGAGCGCCTCGGCCTTTTCGCCCATTGGCACAGTTGCGCCGACATCGCCAGCGGCCTGCATCGCCAGCCGCAAATCCTTGAGCATCAGTGCGCTGGCAAATCCGCCCTGATAGGCGTTGTCGGCGGGTGTCACCGGGCCGACGCCGGGCACCGGGCAATAGCTCGTCATCGACCAGCACTGTCCCGACGCCTTTGACGAAATGTCGAAAAAGGTCTGCAAGTCGAGCCCGAGCT